>JAJRXT010000098.1 GCA_024276125.1 bacterium | reverse complement strand
ATGCGAGTATAAACCCCAATTCCCGCGCCTGAGGCGGGCTTGGGTAAATGGTTTCACCTAACTGGTGATTATTATACATCACCTAAACCATTAATAAAAGAAGATGTTTTTTATTTTTTGACCGCCAATCTCTATTTTTATGCTCTTGACAAATATATTTAAATTGATTAAGATAAAATATAATTTTTTACCAGCACATTAAATCCAATTTTAAAACAAAAAAACAAGTACTTATGCGCTTTATGCTTCTTAGGACAGGCAGTCTTTAACCCGCATATTTCATTAAGCATAGTAATTATTTGCGAAAACAGCTCACATAAAATCAGTTTCTATGCCAAGTTGTATTCAAAATCTTACGGTAGTCGGGCTTGTCGCTAAAGCCCGACGCCTTTAAGACTTTGAGATTGTGTCATAATTGCTTAAGCATAAAGAGCATAATTATACTCAACCAGCTCATAAACAATGATTTTCAAAAGAACAAAAACATAATTTAACCACAGAGAACACAGAGAATTAACAAAAAACCTCTGTGAATCTCTGTGCCCTCTGTGGTTAATATTTATCCTTTAAAATCCGATAGTTATACCTAACTAGCTGATAAAACTAAATGCACAACACTTTGATACAAATTTTACCTAATAATTTCTGATAGTTACAATTGTCAAAATTTTATAATTTCCTATACAGGAACATAAAGAGATTTTTAAATTAGGTTAAACCCTTTGTGTTCTTATGTGGTAAAAAAACTATTGCGGATTCACGAGATATGACCTTCTACAGTATAGCTATAATATTTTTGGCGGGGTTAGATTAAGAAATCTGACCCCGCTAAAAATATTATAGCTAATTATGCGACTATGCTTAGTATTACTCTGGAAAAATTAGGAGATCAAGATGAAGCTAAAAAACAAACAAACATTGCTTTTAATAATTGCCGTAACTATATGGGTATCAGTATCGTTTGCTGCTTGTAGCAGCTCCAAACCTGCCTTTACCTGGACTTTTTGGAAAAACCTAAAAGTAAGTAAAAGATCAGCGGCCTCACATCGGACTATTGCCGCTTCATATCGTCAAAGCGCCTTAGATTATAGGCATATGGCTGAACAACATGAAAGAATGAAAGCCGAATACGCAGAATATTCCAGTGACGTGTCCACGGTTATGCAAACCCATTGCGACAACCTGATTAATAAATTTAATGAGTTAGCTACAGGGATGGAAGCTATGGCTAAAGAGCATGAAGGATTGGCCAAATTAGCAGATCGCCCATTATACAGACCAATTGTTGAGTTTTAGATTCCACCCTAACATTGGGGAGGTAACTTAAGAGGTACTTCGATAATAAATATATTTAGTGCAGTCTTGATATTCCTAAACATCAAGTATCTTGTATGGCATGTTATTAGGAGAATAAGATGCAAGAACATGATTGTAAAAAGTGCAATTCACATAATAAAACTCAAAAATCAGATAAACAGCCGGCACAAATCGTAAAAGACCCTGTTTGCAAAATGACGGTAAATCCAGAAAAGACCGCATTCTCGCATACGCTGGACAGTAAAACATTTTACTTTTGCTGCTTAGGCTGCCAAAAAAAATTCAGCCAAAACCCTAAGGCATATCTAACAAAACCTCACACAACATCCCATACTAAACACATAAAACCGCAAAAACACAGCCAATCCCAAAATACAAAAGGCAAAATATATTCCTGTCCCATGCACCCGCAAGTAAAACAGCCCAAGCCGGGTGATTGTCCCAAATGCGGAATGTCGCTGGAATTATTGGAGACCGGAGCGCCCGCAAGCGCTACAGAATGGGTATGCCCTATGCACCCTGAAGTCGTACGCAATAGGCCGGGTGACTGCCCTAAATGCGGAATGGCTTTAGAAGAAGCGCGCTTATCGGAGGCTGAAGAAAAAGAGAACCCGGAGCTTGTTACCATGAGGCGGCGGCTTTGGGCATGCACTGCGCTTACCCTGCCGGTATTTATTATTGCAATGGGCGATCTGATTCCCGGACAGCCCCTTACTCATCTGGCAAATCCCAGAATTTTAACCTTTATCGAGCTGATATTGGCTACACCCGTAGTCTTATGGGGCGCTTGGCCGTTTTTTGTCCGCGGCTGGCAGTCTGTTGTCCGGCGTAACCTCAACATGTTCACCCTTATTGGAATGGGTGTGGCTGTAGCTTACGGCTACAGCCTTATAGCAGCCTTATTTCCCGGAATATTTCCTGTATCATTCCGTGATTCCTCCGGTGAGGTAGCCATTTATTTTGAAGCGGCGGCTGTGATTGTGACTTTAGTTCTGCTCGGTCAGGTGCTGGAATTAAAAGCCCGCAGTAAGACTAGTACGGCTATTAAGGCGCTGTTGGGACTGGCGCCGAAGACCGCCCGACGTATCAGAGATGACGGGAACGAAGAGGATGTTCCGCTGGAACAGGCGCTGCCGGGGGAGCGTTTCCGCGTGCGCCCTGGCGAAAAAGTTCCGGTGGATGGCGTAGTATTGGAAGGCAGCAGCTCTATTGATGAATCCATGATTACCGGCGAGGCGATTCCTGTAGAGAAAAAAACGGGCGATCCGGTAACCGGCGCAACTGTTAATGGAACTGGCTCTTTGATCATACGCGCGGAACGAGTCGGCGCTGATACACTTTTATCTCAAATTGTGCATTTGGTTTCCGAAGCGCAGCGCAGCCGAGCGCCGATTCAGAAATTAGCCGATATTTTCGCCGGATATTTTGTACCGGCTGTACTCGGGATTGCCGTTATTACCTTCATTGTTTGGGGGTTAATCGGTCCTTCGCCACGTATGGCGCATGCGCTTATTAATGCGGTGGCAGTGCTTATCATCGCCTGTCCCTGCGCATTGGGGCTGGCTACTCCTATGTCAATCATGGTGGCAACGGGTAAGGGCGCTATGCTTGGCGTGCTTTTTAAGAATGCCGAAGCCATTGAAATCATGCGTAAAGTAGATACTCTGGTGGTTGATAAAACCGGTACATTGACAGAGGGCAAGCCCCGTTTAGCGGCGGTTGTAGCGGCAGACGGGCAAAATGAGCAAAACTTACTTCGGCTTGCCGCCGGTTTAGAGCGCGGAAGTGAGCATCCTCTGGCTGCTGCCATTGTGGAAGGCGCAAATAAGCGGGGTGCAGGTATTGTTAAGGCGGAGAACTTTGAATCAACAACCGGTAAAGGAGTAACCGGAAGAGTAGACGGACAAAGGGTTGCGCTTGGCAATCTTAAATTGCTTCATGATTCGAAAATTGATTCAGGTATCTTGGGCGCTCAGGCTGAGAAAATGCGTTCAGACGGGCAGACTGTTATGTTTGTTATCATTAAGGGAAAAATTGCCGGATTAATCGGAGCTGCCGATCCTATTAAAAAAACTACCCCGGAGGCAATCCGTTCCTTACATAAAGAAGGCATGCGCATTGTTATGCTGACCGGCGACAGTCGTACTACGGCACAAGCCGTAGCTGCAAAGCTGGATATTGATGAGATTGTCGCCGAAGTGCTGCCGGATCAAAAAACCGAGGTTATAAAGCGCTTTCAGGCCAAAGGGCATATTGTGGCTATGGCCGGTGATGGAATAAACGACGCTCCTGCGCTGGCTCAGGCGCATGTGGGTATTGCTATGGGTACCGGAACAGATGTTGCTATGGAGAGCGCTGGCGTGACTTTAATTAAGGGAGATTTTCGCGGTATTGTCCATGCACGCCGCTTAAGTCGGGCAACTATGGCTAATATCAAACAAAATCTGTTCTTTGCTTTTGCCTACAACAGTCTTGGTATACCTATTGCCGCCGGCGTACTGTATCCATTTTTCGGGATATTATTAAGTCCGATGATTGCCGCTGCGGCTATGAGCTTTAGCTCCGTATCGGTTATTAGTAATGCTCTTAGGCTGCATAGGGTTAAGATATAATACATCGCATAATTCCCGTGAAAACTGGAATCCATAATGTATTGAAAACACTGGATTTAAACTTCCGTGGGAATGACATAAAAAGGGGGTAGCGACCAACGGAAGCGTAGGGGGAATCCCCCTAAATTGGCCGGGGCGACACGCCCCAAAAGAAAGCGAGGTTGATATGTCAGTTACAAGCATTCAAAAACTGGGTGATTTCGGGCAAAGCGTCTGGCTGGATTATATAAGCCGTGCGCTTATTGAAAGTGGAAAATTACAGCAAATGATAGAACTTGGCGTAATGGGAATGACATCTAATCCCAGCATTTTTGACAAAGCTATCGGTCAGACTAATGATTATGATAAACTTATTGCCAAATTGAGCGCCGCCGATAAATCCGTTTTTGAGATTTATGATGAGCTGACCGTAAGAGATGTTCAGGCGGCAGCGGATATTTTTTTACCGGTATATAAAAAGAGCAATGGACTGGATGGTTATGTAAGTCTGGAGATAAACCCAAAACTGGCCTATAAGGCTGATGAGACCATAGCCGAAGGCAGAAGATTACATAAAAAAGTCAACCGGCCAAATGTTATGTTCAAAGTACCGGCTACAAAACAGGGTTTTTGCGCTATAGAAGAATTGTCAGCCTCCGGCATGAACATAAATGCTACCCTGATATTTTCCGTTGAACAATATATCAATACTGCCAAAGCTTATTTAAGGGGAATTGAACGCTTTTTACAAAATAATGGTGATGCGCATAATGTGCGTTCAGTAGCCAGCGTGTTTGCCAGCAGGATCGATACTTATGTAGATAAGCAGATAGATACCCTGCTTAATAAAGAACAAGACAAGAAAAAAAGTAAAGAGCTTACGGCATTAAAAGGCAAAGCGGCGGCAGCTAATTGTCAGATAATTTATAAAAACCACCTGGATATTTTTTCCTCAACTGAGTTTAAGCGGTTACAAGATAAGGGCGCACATTTTCAAAGGGTACTGTTTGGTTCTACGGGCGCTAAAAATCCGGCTTACAGCGATATTAAATACATTAGCGAGCTTATCGGTAAAAATACGGTAAATACCATGCCGGAGAAGACTTTAAATGCTTTTTTGGATCACGGTGAAGTAAAAGAAGCGCTAGGCGCTGATATTTCCGGCGCCGAGCAGGTTATTAATAGCCTTAAAGGCTTGGGGATTGATATTGATGAGGTCTGCGCTGTCCTACTTGAGGATGGAGTAGTTGCTTTTGCCAAGTCATTTGAATCTTTACTGGACTCAATAGCAAAAAAACGCAGTCTGCATATTTTACCCAAATAATTCGGGAATTTTATGTTTCGGTTTGGGGACAAGCCAACATAAATTTTTTGTCATTCTGTAATTTTTCTGTCATTCTGAATGAAGCGAAGCGGAATGAAGAATCTACTCACATATGCAAGCAGATTCTTCGGCCTTCGGCCTCAGAATGACAGGCTGAGAAATATCCTATTTGATAACTTAGCAGAATCATTGATTTTTCCAGTATGCAAAAACCTAACCGGACACAACTGATTAACAGTGTGATAAGGAGAAGAATCCAATGTGCAAAACACAAAGTGAAACAAATGTGAGGACTCCGTTATCTAAAGAGCAGTTAAATAGAATTGATATGTACTGGCGGGCGGCCAATTATCTTTCCATAGGCCAGATTTATCTGCTTGATAATCCGCTTTTAAAGGAACCGCTTACGCTTAAGCATATAAAACCCCGTCTTTTGGGGCATTGGGGAACCACGCCCGGGCTTAATTTTATCTACGTACACTTAAACCGGATTATCAAAGCTCATAATTTAA
Source organism: bacterium (assembly GCA_024276125.1). Lineage (GTDB taxonomy): Bacteria > SZUA-182 > SZUA-182 > SZUA-191 > JAJRXT01 > JAJRXT01. Next base: position 13,689 of record JAJRXT010000098.1, on the reverse strand, counting down.
ATGTTATTTATGTGGCAGGCCCCGGTCACGGCGGTCCTGGTTTGGTAGCCAATACCTACCTTGAAGGCACCTACAGCGAGGTTTATCCCAATATTTCTCAAGATGCCGATGGTATGAAAAAACTGTTTAGTCAGTTTTCATTTCCCGGCGGTATTCCCAGCCATGTAGCGCCCGAGACTCCCGGTTCTATCCATGAAGGAGGCGAACTAGGCTATTCCCTTTCGCATGCTTTTGGTGCGGCTTTTGATAATCCTGATTTGATAGTAACCTGCGTGGTGGGCGACGGCGAGGCCGAAACCGGACCGCTTGCCACTGCATGGCATTCCAATAAATTCCTCGATCCTGTATGCGATGGGGCGGTATTACCGATTCTACATTTAAACGGCTATAAAATTGCCAACCCTACCATACTTGCCAGAATCAGCCATGAGGAATTGGAGAATTTGTTTATCGGCTATGGTTATAAACCATATTTTGTAGAAGGCAATAATCCCAAAACCATGCACCAATTAATGGCCGCTACTATGGATGAGATTATTTCCGAAATTAAGACTATCCAGCATGACGCCCGCAGCAACGGCGTTACCGGACGTCCCCGCTGGCCGATGATTATCATGCGTACTCCCAAGGGCTGGACAGGGCCTAAAGAGGTGGACGGCTTAAAAACCGAGGGTTTCTGGCGATCGCATCAGGTGCCTTTTGCTGAGTTGGTAACCAAGCCGGGACATCTTAAGATACTGGAAGATTGGATGAAGAGTTACAAAGCGGAAGAATTATTTGATAAAAACGGAAAGCTGATTGCCGAACTCAAAGAGTTGGCGCCCAAAGGCAGCCGCCGTATGGGGGCTAATCCTCATACCAATGGCGGTCTGCTCTTAAAAGATTTGAATATGCCGGACTTTCGGGATTATGCGCTTAGCATACCTGAACCGGGTCAGGTTTTGGGAGAGGCTACGCGGGTAATGGGATATTTTTTGCGCGATATTATGAAGCTTAATATGGATGAACGTAATTTTAGGGTGGTGGGGCCGGATGAGACCGCATCTAATCGTCTTGGCGCCTTGTTTGAGGTAACCAATCGAGCATGGATGGCTGATACTATCCCCGAAGACGACCACTTAGCTGCGGGTGGACGCGTGATGGAAATCTTATCCGAACACACCTGTCAGGGCTGGCTAGAGGGGTATCTGCTTACCGGCCGGCACGGCTTTTTTTCCTGCTATGAGGCGTTTATTCACATTATAGACTCAATGTTTAATCAGCATGCTAAATGGCTTAAGGTTACCCGCAGTGAGATTCCCTGGCGGCGTCCTATTGCTTCGCTTAACTATCTGCTGACCTCGCATGTCTGGCGTCAGGACCACAACGGCTTCAGTCATCAAGACCCCGGTTTTATTGATCATGTAGTAAATAAAAAAGCGGATGTTGTGCGGGTTTACTTTCCGCCGGACGCCAATTGTCTGCTTTCGGTAACTAATCATTGCCTGCGTAGCCGCAATTATATAAATGTGATTGTATCGGGCAAACAGCCGCAGCCGCAGTGGCTGGATATGGAGGCGGCTGTTAAACACTGTACATCCGGTATAGGTATTTGGGAGTGGGCTAGTAATGATAAGGGCAGTCAGCCGGATGTAGTAATGGCTTGCGCCGGAGATGTGCCGACGATTGAGACCTTGGCTGCGGTTGATTTACTCCGCAGGCATGCTCCTGAATTAAAAATACGCGTAATCAATGTGGTTGATCTGATGAGCTTAGAACCTAAGGGAGAACATCCTCACGGCTTGTCCGATTGGGAATTTGATGTCCTGTTTACAACAGATAAACCAATTATATTCGCCTATCACGGTTATCCCTGGTTGATCCACCGGCTGACCTACCGCCGGACTAATCATAAGAATCTGCATGTGCGGGGATATAAAGAAGAGGGAACCACCACTACTCCGTTTGACATGCTGGTGCGCAATGATCTGGACCGTTTTCATTTGGTGGCCGATGTAATCGACCGCGTACCTAAATTGGGCTATATGGCGGCCTATACCAAGCAATTCGTCCGCGATAAATTAATTGAACACCGCGAGTATATTGACAAACATGGCGAGGATATGCCTGAGATCAGGCAGTGGAAATGGAAAGCCAGCAATACAATCTAATACTCTTAGCTGTCATTCTGAACGAAACGAAGTGGAGTGAAGAATCTCCTTGCGTATGCGAGTAGATTCTTCGGCCTTCGGCCTCAGAATGACAGGCTATAATCTTTTTCGGAGCTTACTCAATAAAAGATACCAAACGCAATGCAGACCAAACAGACCATTCTTTGTATTAATGCCGGCTCATCCTCCCTGAAATTCGCTTTATACCGGTTGGGGAATAAAGCGGAGAGCCTGTTGGCTGAAGGTGCGGCAGAACGCATTGGGCTGGCTGGCGGATATTTTTGGATGCACGGCGCGCACAATGAAACTATAGCTGATATACAGGATGACTTTCCCGATCATAGGGCGGCGGTGCGGACGGCCTTTAGCGTTCTTGAGCGCATAGCTCTTCCCTCGCCTGCGGCGGTGGGGCATCGTATTGTTCATGGGGGCGCTCAATTTACGGAGCCTGTAATAATAGATGCTCTGATCCTTAATAAATTACGAGGGCTGGTATCATTTGCGCCGCTTCATATGCCTGCTGAAATCCGGTGTATTGAAGCGGTTGCTGAGCGTTTCCCTAAATTACCGCAGGCGGCATGTTTTGATACTGCTTTTCATCGGCGAATGCCTGAGCTAACCAAAAGGTTTCCCCTGCCGCGTAAGCTTTGGAACGAAGGGGTGCAGCGTTACGGTTTTCACGGCCTGTCTGATGAATATATAATGCAGACTGTAAAAACAGAAACTAAAAGCCGTATTATTATTGCTCATTTGGGTAACGGAGCCAGCCTGTCGGCGGTTAAAGACGGCAGACCGCTGGATACCACCATGGGTTTTACGCCTGCCGGCGGGTTTATGATGGGTACCAGATGCGGCGATATTGACCCCGGCGTTTTGCTTTATCTTATGGAAAATAAGGGTTATGATGTTACGCAAATTGATGATTTGGTAAACCGCCGGTCGGGGCTTTTGGGCGTTTCCGGTATAAGCCCTGATATGAAGATGCTGCTGGAAAATAGCGCGAGCGCTCCGAATGCAAAGCTGGCGGTGGATATGTTTTGTTATCAGCTTGTAAAACATATTGGCGCGCTGGCGGCAGCGCTTGGCGGTCTTGATCTGCTTGTATTTACGGGTGGTATAGGAGAGCGGGCGGCGGCGGTGCGGAAGCAGGTATGTCAAAATTTAAGGTTTTTAGGTATTCGGCTTGATAATGAGCATAACAAAATTCATGCTGAGATTATTAGTATGCCGGATAGCCCTTGTAAGGTAATGGTTATCCCCACCAATGAGGATTTAATGATTGCGCGTCATACGTATAAATTAATCTGTTGATAAGGTTCAACAAGGAGAGGAGATAAATTATGTCAGAGTTAAGGCAGGACCCTACAACTTACGACTGGGTGATTATTGCCAAGGAACGGGCAAAGCGGCCTCATGAATTTAGTAAGAAGAAAACAGCCGATAAAGCTACGCCTAATTACAATGTAAATTGTCCATTTTGTCCGGGGAATGAGCATCTGACTCCTCCTGCTGAGGCGCTTTACGGCAGCGCTGATAAGTGGAATATACGTGTAATACCGAATAAATTTGCAGCGCTCGCGCCTGATGGGAATACCAGGCGTGAAGAATGGAGGCTTTTTAGAAAAAGTCATGGTTATGGAAAGCATGAAGTTGTTATAGAGACTCCTATACATAATCAGTTCATACCCTTTATGAGTGATGAGCATGTTGAAGAATTGATACAGACATACAAAGATAGATACCATGCCTTAAAAAAGGACTGTAATATTAAGGTAATTATAATTTTCAAAAATCATGGAGCGGGCGCCGGTACCTAATTGGAGCATCCGCATACCCAGATTGTGGCCTCGCCCATTGTACCGCCTTATATAAGGAGAAAGTATAATGTAGCTACGCAGCATTTTGATAATATCGGGCATTGCCTGCATCATGATATACAGCAGGCCGAAATGGAGGAAGGCTTGCGGGTTGTAGCTGACAGCGAGCATTTTCTGGCCATTCATCCCTTTGCTTCGCATTATCCTTTTGAAACCTGGATTATGCCTAAAACGCACAAATCATCCTTTGGCGATATTTCTGAGGCGGAAATAAAGGATATGGCAAAAGTGTTAAAGGAACTCCTGATGAAGTTATATGTAGGGCTTAAAAACCCTGACTATAATTTTATCATCCATACTGCGCCGGTGGACGACGAACACAAATCATACTATTTGTGGCACATGCAGATAATTCCCCGACTAACGCAGGCGGCTGGTTTTGAATTGGGTTCAGGGATTTATATTAACACCGCTATTCCTGAGGAGACGGCGGGTTTTATGAGAGATTTGAAATTATAAGCTCAAGTTACGCAAAAAAAATAATCTCACAGTAGGGTGGATTAAGGGGCTTTTATATAACCGATTACCAAAAAATGAGCAAATAACACAAAACGCTCAAAAGATCGCCCCGAATCCACCACCTGGCAGCGGACAATGAAGGTGGGTCCGCAACAATTAATACAATATACACCTAAAAAGATATTGTTTAAACTCTTTCACCATACGGGCTTGACCCATCCTACATTTAAAAGCAGGGTTTGCGTAACATCAGTTATAAGCTCAAGCTTAATCATAAGGTTTTTTTGGGAGCGTAAGAGAACATATTACACCGCAGGTAGGGGACTGCTGTAGATGCTGACCGAAAGATCGGCTGGAAGGGCGGGTTTAAAAACCCGCGGCTACAAAGATACTATCAAGAAACATAAAAACTTGCGGGCGGGGACATAGTCTGGAAACACAAAAACATATTTTGGAATTTTACTTGTATAAGAGAGTTATTTTTGGTAAAGTTAGTTATGGATTTGGCTTATGCTCTTACTATATTAGATGAAGTCGTAAATATTCAGAGTTTTGTTATTCTGAAAGGATTAATCTTAGGCCAAAGCTTTCAACGTAGTTTACATCGGTCTGCTCTAAACATCTATCTTGCTGCCGTGTTTGTCTTTTGTATCTCTTTGGGTGATAAAAGATTTTTGATGATTAATTTTATCCTCATATATCCGCTTATTAACGGGAAAAATAATTCCTTATCTGCTTGTATCTAAAAACATATTTACTTAAATTAATGGATAAAGACTAAAATGCAAAAAACGCAAGAAACAGCAAGTTTTTATGATGGTTACTGGCCCAATAATGTACCGGATTATAATAAAACAAAAGAATATGTATTTAGCATAGTACCAAAAAGACACTATCAGTTAGCTATAGATGGCGGTTGCGAACGCTTTGGCCTTATCTGAATTAGCGGATAGAGTCATCGGGGTTCGCTTATGACCGCCTATGGCCTAGCCAAGAAACTAAATAAAGACAATATTGTTTTTAATCAAGGAAGTCTGTTACAGATACCGTTAATAGAAGAAATGCGAAAGCTATACGAAGAAAATGAATTAAGCTTTGAAGTAGTCAATCCCAAAACCGGCAGGTTTAAAAGTACTTCTAATTTTATTGTGCGGGGCATTAAAAATAAATTCCATGAGTAATTCTCAGCATTATCAGGAAGAGCTTAGAACTTACATACAACAAGTATTTACTGGCATTGATGTTAATGTTGACGATAACATTAAAAGCACCCTTAGCAAGGAAAGAGCTCAAGAAAAACTGGATTTGATAAAAAAGCAAATTCCGAACCTGAAATAAGGGGGAAATATCCTTGAGCTCGGAAGCGGATGCGGTGTTTTCGTATCTAATTGTATAACATCTGGTTTTAAATGTTATGGTGTTGAACCGGATGAGGTTCCCTTGCGATATACCAAACATATATTGACTGAAAAAGGACTTTCCTTAACTACTTTACAGGCAGTGGGAGAAGAGCTTCCTTTTAAGAGCAATTATTTTGATCTAGTTACTTCTTTTCAGGTTTTAGAGCATACCCGTATTCCCAAAAAGGTTTTAAGCGAAGCGGTTCGTGTACTCAAACCTGGAGGTTACCTTTATTTTGTAATTCCCAATTATAAATCATTCTGGGAAGGACACTATGGTATTATGTGGCTGCCTTTTTTGTCCAGATCAAAAGTTTTTGCTAAGCTTTACCTAAAACTGATCGGTAAAAATACAAAATTTATAGAACACATAAAGTTTACCACTCCTAAATCGGTTTTAAAAAGCCTACAGGATATTCCTTTAACAGTAAGTTCATTAGGGGATGATATTTGGGAACAGAGAATGTATTCCATTGAATTCTCCAATTGGGCGCTAACTGGTAAACTTATGTTTTGGGTCAAGCTTGTAGATAGGTTAAAACTCACCTCTTTAGCTGTGGCTTTGGGAAAAAAGCTTAACCTGTATTATCCTATTATACTAATTGGTAAAAAGACTAGTTAATATGCAATCAGATAGCAAAAAAGAATTAAAACGTGTTTTGGTTTCAAAGGGATCGGCATATACAAAATATTTACAAAGAATTGTAGGTGAGGAAAGTCTTTGGGCGTTAGTAAAATTTGAACTTATCATGGCATTTTTTGGAAATTTACCAGGAATTTTAGGTTTAAAGTTGCGGTCTATCTTCTATAATTATCTAATAGGGGAAAAGGGCAAGAATACTGTTTTACTGCCACATGTTACTTTGAGATGTCCCAATAAAATAAAATTAGGTAAAAATGTTCTTATAGATGAATATGTAAGCCTTGATGTAAAAGGAAGTGATTCTGAGGGTATTATTCTTGGCGATAATACAGTGTTGGAGAAATCAGCTTTACTTTCAACAGGTTATGGCGGCTATATAAAAATTGGTAAAAATTGTGGTTTAGGTCCCGCTATACAAATTCATGGTCATGGAGGAGTTGAAATTGGAAACAACTGTTTAATTGCCGGGCAGACATACATTGTAGCTGCTTCTCATGTTTTTGAAGACCCTTCTTTACCCATTGACAGCCAAGGATTTATTCCTCAAAAAATAGTTATTAAGGATGATGTTTGGATTGGCGCTGGTGTTAAGGTTTTAGGGGGAGTTACCATTAAAAGGGGTGCGGTTATTGGAGCAGGCGCAGTAGTAAATAAGGATATTGAAGAATTTGAAGTTGCGGCGGGAGTGCCAGTCAGAGTAATTAAAATAAGAGGTAAAAAAAAAGCTGTAAGTAAATTGGCTCTGAACTGATGTTTAAACGTAAATGGTTAAGAATCCTCAAAATTGGCATAAGTTTTTTATTAATATGGGTTCTTTTTCAAAAGATCAACCTTGATAATATTTTAGTAACTATACATAATTCCGACAAGACTATACTTTTACTAGCTTTTGCCTTAGCCAGTTTTAACAATTTGCTATTAAGCCCCTATAAATGGAAGAATATTTTACAAGCCCATGATATCAATATTCCTTTATTAAAATTATCCAAGTCTTATTTGGTAGGTATTTTTTTTAATATGTTTATGCCGGGTATAACCGGAGGAGACTTGGTTAAAGCACATGATGTCTCTAAATTAAGTAAAAGGGGTGTCGAATCATATATATCTGTATTTATTGAGCGGGCAACCGGCATGGTGGGATTATTCGCTAATTCATTCCTGTCGCTTTTTTTTGCTTACCAATTTATAGATATTAAGATTATCTATCTTGTTTTAGCATTGTTTGCAGTTTTTTTGGCTATAATTTGGTTGATATATAACAGAAAGCTTATGCAGAGGATAACCTTTCTGCACTGGATAAGCAGGAAATTAAATCTGGATAAAAAACTAAAAGAAATATATGAGGCTGTTTATTTATATAAAACTAAAAAAATAGCAATTAGCTATATACTGCTCTTATCCTTTTTTTTTCATTTCGGAGTAGTAGTAACTAATTACATGATTGCGGCAGCTCTTGGTATAAAGGTTTCTTTTATATATTTCTGGTTGTTTATTCCTTTGGTTCAATTAATAAGTATGATACCTATTTCGATAAACGGAATTGGAGTAAGGGATATTTCCTATGTAACCTGCTTAAAACAAGCCGGTATCCCGGGTACCCTTGCATTCTCTATTTCCCTAATTGCTTTTGGAATGGGAATATTGCTTAGCTCAATTGGCGGTGTGGTTTACGCTCTCAGAAAGTAAGGCATCAATAATGATTAAATATTTATCCAGCCTAAAAAATGTAGCCCTAAAGCCGAATATAGTTAATAATCCCCCCATTCATATACAATTAGAACCTACCACTAAATGCAATTTAAATTGTATTACTTGTAATTACAGAGAATACGTAAATAATCCCTCCAATTTATCTTTTGAACGATTTAAAGAAATTATTGATGCCATTTTACCTAAAAAACTTACCCTAAGCGGAGTTGGTGAGCCGTTTTTAAATCCGGCATTATTTGATATGGTCAAATACGCCAAATCTAAAGGTATTTCGGTTAATACATCATCTAATGGTACGGTTATCTCCAATTTAGCCGAAAAAATAGTCGAAAGCGGACTTGATTTGTTAAAAATATCTATTGATTCTGCTAGAAAAGAAACCTATGCAAAAATAAGGGGGTTCGATCTATTTGAAAAGGTTTTAAAAGGGGTAGCAACTCTTCAGGAAACCAAAAAAAAAGTTGGAGCTTCTTTACCATATACCCGTTTTCAGTTTGTAATTCAGCAGGATAATTTTCAGGAAATGCAAAAACTGGTGGAATTAGCATTTGAAATAGGTGTAGATGCTATCAATTTTCAAATCTTGGAATTATCCCACGTAGCAGAAAAAAAGGAACAGTTAGTAGGAAAGATGACCTTAGAAGCCCTAAAAAAACAGCTTATTTGTGCTGCAAATAAGGCGGCCGACAAAAATGTTATTACTAACCTGCCCGTCATAATAAATAACTTGGATATGCTTTGGCAAAAGTACTTAACCAGTGTACCAGCTAAAAAACAGTGTATCCTGCCCTGGTTTTCTACTTATATAGACATAGAGGGTAATATGAGGCCATGTTGTGCATTTGCTTTAGTTTTTGATTGTACCAACTTGGGTAATATCTTTTCAGAAGGACTAGATGCGGCCTGGAACAGTAAAAAATATCAGAATTTTAGGAAAGCCATTAAAAACGGTAAACGACCCTATAAGATATGCAAAAATTGTATTCCCCAAAGTCTTACGGATATGATGAAACTTGCAAAGATTCTACCCGGTTTTATAAAAAAGGGCTAGTACAACTTCTGGTTTTCTGGTCAATATTGCCATATTAAGCGTATCATTAATCAAATTAGCCAGATGAGGAAACTATCTCAGCCAATATATGTCTTGCGCCTTTATCCAGCATCCGCTTGGCTAGCTCAAGCCCCAAGCTATCTGCACAAGCAGGACTGCCGGTAAGCTCGTCTTTAATCAACAGTTTACCGTCAATACTGGCTACTACCGCCCGCAGTCTTAATTGTTCGCCTATAATCTCGCCATAAGCCCCTAAGGGTACCTGACAGCCGCCCTCCAATTTGCCAAGCAGCGCGCGTTCCGCTTTGGTTGCTGCTTCGGTCGCCGTATCATTAAGCGGAGTCAGTAATTCTTTAATATTATCATCCGATATACGTATCTCTAATCCTAATGCCCCTTGTCCTACTGCCGGTAAGCAAATATCAAACGGTATGCGCTGGCTTATCTTATTCTGCCAGCCCAATCGGCATATACCGGCTGCCGCCAGTATAATAGCGTCTAATTTCTGCTCTGTAAGTTTCGCAAGACGCGTATCCAAATTTCCCCTAAGATCAACTATCCTAAATTGCGGTGAATAATTAAGTAACTGAGCCTGACGCCTTAAACTGCTGGTGCCGATTACAGCATCGGCTACTAGTTGTTCTAAGCTTAGACCTTCAGCAGATATAAGCACATCTGCGGCATCTTCTCTTTTTGTCACCGCTCCGATACACAAGCCCTCTGGTAATTGCGTGGGTACATCCTTTAGACTGTGTACTGCCAAATCTATGCGGCATTCCAACAGCGCATCCTCAAGCTCTTTGACAAACAGTCCCTTATCCCCGATTTTAGCCAGCGGCGCATCCAAAATCTTATCGCCTTTAGTCTTTATTTTTATGATTTCAACGCATAATCCGGGATGCAACTTTTTCAAATTATCAGCAATAAACCGGCTTTGCCATAGCGCCAGCTTACTTGCACGAGAACCGATTATAATCTTATTTTTAACTGACATAACTAATCTTTATCCTTTAGGCCAAAAAGTTGGCGGGTAGTATCTATATATATTTGAAGATCATTGGAAGCTGAATTACACTTTAGGCAGGTAATTGGTTTGTGCAGGATTTTATTGATTATCCCTTGAGTCATAGCCTCGATTATCTTACGTTCCGATTCAGATACATCTTTTAGTTTCTTTAAAGCTTTATTTAATTCTTTTAGGCGGATTGCCTCGCAGGCGTTCTTTAAGGCCACAATAGTAGGGGCTACATCCAGCCTTTTTAGCCAAACACAAAATTGCGTAACTTCGCGGGAGATCATCTCTTCGGCTAATTTGGCCTCGCGCCTGCGTTCTTTTATATTAGCCTCTACCACAGATTGCAGATCGTCTATATCATATAAATAAACGCTGTCAATCTGGTTAATAGATGCCTCTATATCGCGCGGTACTGCTATATCGATTAAAAACATGGGGCGATGTTTACGCTTTTGAATAGCCCCGGCTACATCGTCATGATGAATAATTGTATGAGGCGCGCCTGTAGAGCTTATGATAATATCAGCTCTATACATTTGATCCAATATACGATCATATTTTATGGCCTCGCCTTTGAATTTATCGGCCATCTCCACCGCGCGCTCATAGGTGCGGTTGGCGACAAATATATTCTGAACGCCGTTGGTTATCAAATGCTGGGCTACCAATTCGCTCATCTCGCCGGCGCCGATGATTAAAACCGCTTTATCTTGCAAATTACCGAAAATTTTCTTAGCCAGTTCCACCGCCGCAAAGCTTATAGATACTGCGCTTTGACCGATACCGGTTTCTGTCCGCACCCTTTTGGCTACCCCGAAAGCCTTACTAAGCAGGCTGTTAAGCAGTAGTCCGGTAGTAGAACAATCTTTAGCCGTCTGATAAGCGTCTTTTAACTGACCCAAGATTTGCGGCTCGCCCACCACCATAGAATCCAAGCTGGCGGCTACCTTAAAAAGATGCCCTACCGCTTGTTGGTCAAAGTGAGTATATAAGGCAGAATCAATTTGCTCTACCGTCAACTGATGGTAATCGGCAATAAAATTACGGATTGCTTTATCTGCGGATACACCATCCCTGCTCTTGGCGTAAATTTCCACCCGATTACACGTAGACAAAATTAGGCATTCAGCTACAGCCGACAGGCTATTTAATTGTTTTAACGCACCCTCTATTTGATTAGGTCGAAAGGCTAATTTTTCGCGCATTTCAACCGGGGCGGTTTTATGACTTAGACCAACAACTATTAAATTCATACGTTTAAAATTTGAAAAACAGCTCAAATATATTTACAAGAGAAGCCCCCGCTTTTAACCTAAAAAATCAACAAGGGACGATTTTTTTTTATTAACTTATGTTACGCAAAAAAAAATAATTTCACAGTAGGGTGGATTAAGGGGTCTGATATAATAGATGCTCATTATAAATTAAAAACAATAAAAGCCTCTAATGATTACTCCGAATCCAGCACATCTTGCGGCAAGCAATTTTGGTGGATTCGGGGAAGTATTCAATGAGTTAGTATCTTTCATTTAAATAATATCTCTTATATAAAGCCCCTTAATCCACCCTATAATGTTTGCGCAATAATAAATTATTAACTTACATCATCAAAACAACAGGTAATAACGCCAGTATAAAAATCAAAATAGTAAGATACGAAGCCTTACGCCCGCGCCAGCCCGCTGTAAAGCGCGCCTGTAACAATAGGGCGTAAAACACCCAAATAGCGAACCACCATATTTCAATAGGCCGCCAGCTGAAAATAGATGAACGCATCCCGGCTATACCCGCCAATCCGATAAGTATAGAAACCGTTAAAACAGGAAAACCGATAGAAATACAACGATAACTCAAGCGGTCAAGCGTGTCAAGCGCCGGCAGGCGAAAAAATAGAAAATTGGGTCTGTGTGACTTTAACTGCTTTTCTTGTAACAGATACATTATTCCCATACAGCAGGCTACCGCAAACGAGGCAAAACCGATAATCGCCAGGGAAATATGCACTATTAAAAATAACTTATCGGCTTTTGATATGACCGGTCTAATATCTACCGGTACATTTGATATAACCGATCTTATCTCTGCCGGTAAAAATGAAGCATACAGGCTGGATAAAAATGCTAATGGTAATACAAATGAACCCATTACCCATATTTTGTGCTTCCATTCCAATATCAGATAGACCAAAACTATAGTCCAAGCCAAAAAGGAAAGTATGTTATTTGCTCCAATTAAAGACATATGACCGAAATGTACAGTCTTTATAATAAGACTGACGCTATGGCAGGTAAACCCCGCTATGGTGGCCAGCGTAGCAATTTGCGCAATACGCTGCCGTTTGGTCATCATTAAATACAGCAAATAAAACAATGTCGCTATAAAATAAAATAATATACCAATTTTAAAAAATATGTCGGTCATCCTGGTCTATCCGGTTTATCTAAATCGTTTTATACTTCTTTCAAATTAAGATAATAATCCAACTCTTTATCAGAAATAAAATCTTCTGAAACATCATTAATAGCAACCAGTTCAACATCATTCACTTGCCTGCATATATCCATCCTTAAGGGATGGCGTCCTATACAATAACTTTATCAGGGCGCCGCCGGTAATAGCTCACCGCCTATTTGAGGACGCAATAACTCATCTTCATTGCCGCGGCTTATTACTGTTACTTTTTTAGGCGCTACTGAAATTAAGCTGATATGCGGCGGAAGCTGAATATTTATTTTAAGCTCATCTTCTCCCGGGGCAAGCTCCTGTAGATTTACGCTGGCCAGCACCGAAGCTGCATTCAGACTCCTTATTTGGCTCAACGGACCGTTTAACACCAAAGTCACCTTTTGCGGTTTAATAACCGCCTCGCGGGTAATTGGCAACACCTTTATCGGAATAGCAGATATTGTTTTATCCTCGCCCTTTTCCTCAATTATAACCCTTATCTTAATCTCAGGAACTTCCGTTAGGGTAATATGATTTCCCAATGGCATAAGCTGTACATCTTTGGTTAAGGATTTATCCAAGCCGCTTATAGAAAGCGAGGTAGTACGGGCTGAGGTAAGTTCCTCTACTTTTATTTTAGCTCCCCTAACCTTAATTGTCTCAGGAAAAACCTTTACATCCTTAACCAGATAACCCTCCGCGGGTACGCCCAACACCACCGGTTCCAAGGGAATAAGCCGCTCTACAATCGGCTCTAGTACAGCTTTTACCTGAGAGGGCATAATTTTTACCACACTGATGCCTCGCTGCAGGCTTACATTTTTATCAGAAAGAAAAAAACTGGTCTCACCCGCCTGGGCGTTTGTAAAGTCAATGTCCACCTCCAACTGCCTTGATGTAAGGTTAGATATTATATGCTGCGCTCCCCTCACCCTTATT
>JAJRXT010000008.1 GCA_024276125.1 bacterium | reverse complement strand
TGTTACCGGTCAGACTAAGTCTGCTGATTTTCCGATGCCGGCGCCGGCTTCATTGCAGCCTGCGCTTGCCCCTAGTTTTGATGTTTTTGTAACTAAATTTGATTCAGCCGGCAGCGCTCTGTCATATTCCAAATTATTTAGCGGCAGCGCAAATGAAACAGGTTACGCAATTGCAGTTGATAACACGGGCGCCGCTTATATAACAGGAGTTACCGAATCTACTAATATCCCCACGGTTAATGCCGTTCAACCGGTTTTCAACGGCGGTGTGGATGACGGTTTTGTCGCTAAACTGGATGTTACCGGCAGTACGTGGGAATATGCTACCTATTTGGGCGGAAGCGATACGGAGCAGGGTTCTGCTATTACCGTAGACGCTAATGGTAATGCTTACGTAACCGGTTCCACGCGTTCGGCGGATTTTCCTACGGTAAATCCCATACAGGCAGCCCTTGCCGGCAGTTACGATGCCTTTGTAACCGAAATAAATTCAATTGGCAGCGCCTTTAACTATTCAACTTATCTAGGTGGAAGCAGCGCTGATTCTGGCTATGGTATTGTGCTGGATGGTCTTAATAATGCCTATGTTTGCGGTGAAACCTTTTCCAATGATTTTCCCGTTGTGGACCCGGTACAAGGACCGATACAGGGAATCTTGTTTGGGGGAAGCGATGCCTTTTTAACAAAACTGAATACCGGCGGCACTGCTTTTACTTATTCTACTTATCTGGGCGGTACTTTTGATGATGTGGCCAATGGCGTAGCTGTAGATAGTCTGGGCAATGCCTATCTTACAGGAGAAACATCATCTACTGATTTTCCGGCGGTTAATACTATTTATCCTTATACTGCATTAAAGGATGTTTTTGTAGCTAAAATAGGAAATTGTGTAGATAATGACGGCGACGGATTTTATGTACAGGACGGATGCGGTACTGCAATAGACTGTGACGATACTGATGATACAATATATCCTGGCGCTGCCGAATTATGCGACGGGTTAGATAATGACTGCGATGATATTATACCTGCCAATGAAGCTGATAATGACGGCGATGGATTTATGGTTTGCGAGAATGACTGTGATGACGGCGACGATACTATCTATCCTGGCGCTGCCGAATTATGCGATGGAGTAGACAATGACTGCGATAGCGTTATACCTGCCAATGAAGACGATAATGACGGCGACGGATTTATGGTTTGCGAGAATGACTGCGATGACGGCGACGCTAACACCTATCCTGGCGCTGCCGAATTATGCGATGGGATAGATAATGATTGCGATGAGGCTCTACCTGCTAATGAAGCTGATAATGACGGCGACGGATTTATGGTTTGCGAGAATGACTGCGATGACGGCGACGCTAACACCTATCCTGGCGCTGCCGAATTATGCGATGGAGTAGATAATAACTGCGATGGGAATCTGCCTCGCAATGAGCAAGATGATGATAATGACGGTATAATTAATTGTCAAGATAACTGTTCTAAGGTATATAATCCCAGCCAAGAGACGGTTGAGCAAAAAGTGGTTGATACGGTTGCTTTAGAAAATCAGGCCTTGGCAATGGTACAATCATTAACCCGCAGAATGGACGTTTCCCCGATTTTAGAGAATCTGGAAGATGCGGCTGATGCAGGGAAAATTGCCTTGGATTTTCTAAGAGGAGATTGTTATCAAGGTTGTGTTAGTAGAGATAAAAAAAGAGAAGCAGTGAAACATTTAAATACAGCCCTGTTTAATCTTAACTATGCAATTAATGTAATGCAATCTGGTAGTCCGTTTTATAGATCGCGTGAAAAACAGCAGCGAGTTATTAATTTATTGCAAACATCTATAGCGGAACTTCAACAAGCAGGCCAACTTTTAAACTGCGGTTCTAAGAAGTAATATCTGATAAGCCTGCATTGTCTGATTATCAACTATGACGACGATGCAGGCTCTTTTTTTGTTAACATGAGTAAGCAAACAAGACCTTGCTCGTAATTTTACTTTACAAGCTATAGGGTGATATGATAGGCTGATGATGAGAATATATGTAGTGATAGATTATAATTTAAGTGTAAATTATTGTAGGAGATAGGTATTATGCCGTTAGCAAAGGAGAAAAAAGTAGAAATAATAGATAAGTTTAAGCTGCATGAGGGTGATACTGGTTCGCCGGAGGTACAAATTGCTCTTTTAAGCGGGCGAATTACTTATCTGACAGAACATTTTAAAACACATGCCAAAGACCATCATTACCGCCGCGGACTGCTTAAATTAGTAGGTCAGCGACGTCGACTGTTGGATTATCTTAAGAAAAAAGAGGTTGCCAGATATCGAACTATTATTAAACAATTGGGAATTCGTAAATAAACAGACTGTCTGCGAATGTAGGGAAATTAATCTTTCAAGGAGGAAATTATTATATGCCACATAAACTAGAATTTAAAGCAGGCAAACAGACGATTAGTCTGGAAAGCGGCGAGATAGCCAGACAAGCAGACGGTTCTGTGATTGTTCAGTGTGGCGGTACCGTTGTATTGGTAACTGCGGTTGTGTCTAAAAACCCAAGAGAGGGCATAGACTTTTTACCGCTTACTGTAGACTATATAGAAAAACATTATGCCGCTGGAAAAATCCCCGGCGGATTTTTTAAGCGGGAAGGGCGTCCCGGGGAAAAGGAAACCCTTACTTCACGGTTAATCGATCGTTCTTTACGCCCGTTATTTCCTGATAATTTTTGCAATGAAACCCAGGTAATTGCTCTTGTACTTTCCGCTGATCAGGAAAATGATCCGGCTATATTGGCTTTAAACGGCGCTTCAGTTGCGCTTACCATATCGCCTATTCCGTTTTTGGGGCCGATTGGCGGTGTGCGCGTAGGTGAAATAGACGGTGAATTTGTAATAAATCCGACTAATGCAGAAATCCCAAAAAGCTCGCTTAATCTCCTAGTTGCAGGTACTGCCGAAGCCATTGTAATGGTGGAGGGGCAGGCTGATAATTTGTCGGAAGATAAAATGTTAGGCGCTATCTTGTATGCGCATGATAGTATAAAAGAGATTATACAAAAGCAAAAAGAACTTCAAAGTTTATGCGGCAAGGAAAAGATGGAAGTTGCCGCAACGGGGGAAACACTTTCGGAGGAATTGGAAGCCCAAATTAAACAGGCAATTATTGAAGACATTAAATCAGCCTTGGTTATTTCTGAAAAACTGAAACGGCAATCCCAATTAACTGAAATAAAAGATAGGGCAATTGCTGAATTTGCAGCCGATGACGAAGAGAAAAGAGCGCTTGTATCTAAATTTATAGGGAAAATAACTAAAAACCAAGTGCGTGATCTTATTGCAAGTCAAGGCTTGCGTCCTGACGGACGAAGCTGCGATCAGATCAGGCAAATTACCAGCAGGGTCGGCGTGCTGCCCAGAACCCACGGCTCAGCCCTGTTTACCAGAGGGGAAACCCAGGCTTTGGCAATTACTACTTTGGGTACTGCATCTGATGAACAAAAGATTGACAATCTGGATGGAGAGTTTTATAAAAGTTTCATGCTGCATTATAATTTTCCGCCGTTTAGCGTAGGCGAGGTGAAGTTTTTAAGATCGCCGGGACGCCGTGAAATAGGTCATGGAAGTCTGGCGGAAAAAGCTATAAAACCGGTATTGCCTCAAGGGGAGAGTTTTCCTTATACTATTCGTATAGTATCCGATATCTTGGAATCCAATGGTTCCTCATCTATGGCTACGGTTTGCGGAGCTTCAATGTCGCTTATGGATGCCGGCGTTCCCATTAAAGAACCAGTGGCGGGAATTGCTATGGGGCTTATTAAGCAAGGTGATAAATTTGCTATTTTAAGCGATATTGCCGGAATAGAAGATCATTGCGGAGATATGGACTTTAAGGTGGCAGGCACCAGACAGGGTATTAATGCAATCCAAATGGATATAAAAATAACCGGAATAACTAAGGAAGTATTGGAAAAAGCGCTGGAACAAGCTAGAGTGGGAAGGTTATTTATTTTGGATAAAATGGCTGAGGTGCTTTCAGCCTCGCGTGACAGCGTATCTACTTTTGCTCCGAGAATTTACACCATTCAGGTCAAACCTAGTAAGGTTAGGGAGATAATCGGGCCGGGAGGCAAGGTTATAAAGGGTATTATCGAAAAAACCGGCGTTGAAATTGATATAAAGGATGATGGTAAAGTTACGGTAGCCTCGCCGGATGAAAAATCAGCGGAAGCAGCCATTGCGATTATAGAAAAACTTATTGAAGAGGCGGTTGTAAATAAGGTTTATCTGGGTAAGGTAAAGCGTATTGCTGATTTTGGCGCTTTTGTAGAAATCATTCCCAATACGGACGGGTTGCTTCATATATCACAAATCGCCAATTACAGAGTGGAACGGGTTGAAGATGAGTTAAGCGTTGGCGATGAAATAGAAGTTAAGGTAATTGAGATGGATGGAAATGGAAGAATTCGCTTGAGCCGTAAGGTTTTACTGCCTAAAAAATAGGTTAGATAGAATTCCCTTTTTGCAGCGGCGGGTTTTTAAACCCGCCCTCTTAAGGGGCAGTATTATAACCTGAGTTTGACATAAAACTTGCTGATTTTACTAAACTGTAGGGGCGGGGCTTGTCCCCGCCCGTGATTCGGGAGGGGACAAGCCGCCGCCCCTACAAAAAATTTGCGCTGGTTAAATCTATATAAAGCATTGATTGAATATGTAATAACATCCCGATTTTTTCTCTGTCGAACTCACGTTATTGTAATTGTTTTTTGTACGATTAAAAGTTATATATTTTGGTGGTTCTGTCCGAAGCGCCCCAAATATTTTTTATAAAAAATACCCCTCCTAAGACTTGACTACTGATTAGATTTAATTTATATTGTCAACCTGATTTTAGAACAATACAGTTTATCAATAAATTAGCATTAAACCTATAAGCAGAAATCGTTAATATATATCAAATACACCAATTCCTTAATCCATACGTCTTATTGCATAATATGGGCTTGGAATAGAAACATTAAATAGTTATCATGTGTCAACTAATATTATTGATGCTTCTAAGTTCAGAGGGGTCAATGAAATTGAGATTGTAGTAACTTCTGCTGGCGCTCCTAACATTGATGATATAATGATTCGGGATATAAAGTTATATCTTGAATAATTCTTGCGGATTATTCAAGAGCAACTGAGTAACCGCTAAAAAAATAAGATTTTCAGATAATACAGGCGTGGATATCCTCAATATTGTTGACTTAAGATGCCGGAATTAAAAAATGTAGGGTGGAACAAGCCCATATTGGTATTGAGCCTAAAAAAACATGTTAAGCCTACATTCTTGCGATAGTTGCGGTTCCACAAAATTGCTCACCGCCAGGTGTGGTGGATTCGGGGTAATCAATAGATAATTCTATTATTTTTAATTTATGATGTATGTCCATTATATAAGACCCCTTAATCCACCCTACAGCAACTAAAAAAATAAGGGTTTCCTCTTAAAGGCTCTTGCAAAACTGCCCGTCATTCTGAGCGAAGCGCAGTGAAGAATCTCCAGTTTTCGTAAGCGAGTAGATTCTTCACTCCGCTTTGCTTCATTCAGAATGACAGTTATCTTAAGTCAACAGCATAATGTTTTCGGCTTGGGAACAGGCCGAAAAATAGGATCAACTGTTTGATATTGTTAGCTTAACCTTGCCAGTGTCCAATGTACGGCAGGAGCGGTTATTGTTTTATAATGATTAGTCTTACCGCAGGCGGTATAAAAATACATGCAAGGGTTGTATAATAAAGAAGTCTTATCTAATGGAGCCGTAGTAATAACCGAGGAAATACCTTATGTACGTTCCGTTGCAATCGGTTTTTGGGTTAAGACGGGTTCACGCTGCGAGACAGATGTGCAGCAGGGGATGTCTCATTTTATAGAACATTTACTGTTTAAAGGTACAAGAAAATATAGCGCTGCCGATATAGCAAACAAAATAGATTCAATGGGAGGCTGCGTGGATGCTTTTACCTCTCATGAGTATACCTGTTTTTATGCGCGGGTTTTAGATGAACAATTAGAAGCGGCGCTTGAATTTTTAACGGATTTAATCGCATACCCAAAATTTGATTTCCATGAATTAGAGCTTGAGCGGCAAGTAATTTTTGAAGAGATTAAAACCTCAGAAGATACGCCGGACGACCATATTTCTGTTTTACTGACCAACACATTATGGCCGGATCATCCCTTAGGAAAGCCGATTTTGGGAACAAAAGATAGTGTGGCCGGCTTAGGGCGCAGCCAAATTGTAGATTTTTTTAATGATTGCTATAGGCCGTCTAATATAATTATTTCAGCCGCCGGCAATATAAAACATGGACATTTTATTAAATTGCTGGAACGTTTCTATAACCTTCCGGCGCTAAATTGCCTAAAATTGCCAAGGCAGTCATTACCAAAATTTAATTCATGTACGCTGAGTGTCAACAAAGAACTGGAGCAGGTGCATTTATGTTTGGGTACTAAAGGCTTATCACATACCGACCAAAGCCGCTATGGAATAGAAATGTTAAACGTAATTTTAGGAGGCAGCAACAGCTCCAGATTGTTTCAGGAAATAAGAGAAATACGCGGATTGGCCTATAGTGTATATTCTGAATTTGTTTCTTATCACGATACCGGTATGGGGCTGATTTATGCGGGTACAAGTAAACCGTCATATATGGAGGTAATCGAGCTTATATTAAAACAGTTAAAGCGCTTAAAAGAGGTTGAAGTATCCAATGAGGAATTGATAAGAGGTAAGAATCATCTGAAAGCACAAGTTACTTTGGGGCGTGAGAATACATTTAACAGGATGAATGCTCAAGCTAGGGATGAGATTTATTTTGGAAGATTAGTTAGCCTGGACGAAGTTCTCTCCGGTATTGACCGGGTTAGTATAAGACAGATAAATGACTTGGCTAACGAATTGTTTGATCATAAAAGTTTGGCTTTAATTGCTATGGGAGCGGTAGGCGGAGAATCCCTGCCGTCAAATATTTTATATTGCTGAAAAAAGCCAGGAGGTAGAAATCATGAATGAAAAAGAACTAAATTTATTGACCAGGCAAAAGCTGATTAAGCTGGCCAGGCAGCAGAAGGTTAAAAATTACAGCCGGATGAGTAAGGCTAAATTGGTAAAGGCATTGACTGCTTGCTCTAAGGAGGATTCCAAACAGGCGGATTTGCCTAAAACACAAAAAGCACAACCGGCGGAATCTGTATCAGCAGAGACTAAGTCTGCATTTAATTTAGGACAGGAACAAGAACAAGTTGAAGGAGCCAAGTATTATACTGGACAGAGTGAATTCCAAAAACTGGAAGAAGCCGCTGATTTACCTGCCGGATATGGAGACAATCGCATAGTAGCTCTAGTCAGAGACCCTTATTGGATATATACATATTGGGAGGTTTCTCATAATCGTATCAAACAGGCCAAAACCGATTTGGGAGATGACTGGCAAAGCGCAAAGTCAATATTAAGGGTGTATGATATTACCGATATTGAGTTTGACGGTAGTAATGCACATAGTTATTTTGATATTGAGATAGTCGGATTTCCTACTAATTGGTATATTAATGTCGGCCAGCCTGACCGTTCGTATTGTATTGATCTTGGTTTGCTTACTTCCAGCGGTACATTATATACGCTTGCGCGCTCTAATTTTGTATCTACTCCGCGTGACTCCATGTCTGATGTGGTAGATGAAGAGTGGATGAGTACGCGGGAAGATGCTGAAAAGATGTACGCTTTATCCGGCGGCTTTAAAGTCGGCGCTGGATCACTGGAATTAAGAGAAGAGATGCAGGCCAAACTAGCCAAGGAATGGGCATCTGGAGCGGTAAGCAGCTGGTCTAGCGGTATAGAGAGAGAGTTAAAGGAACGGGGGTTTTGGTTTATTTTGGATACTGAGCTGATTGTTTACGGGGCGACAGAACCGGATGCTAAGGTTACTTTACAGGGTAAACCGATAAGCCTAAGACCTGATGGAACATTCAGTGTACGATTTGCCCTGCCTGACGGAAAACAGGTAATTCCGGTAACTGCAACATCTTCGGATCAGGTGGAAACAAGGACTATTACTCCCACTGTAAACCGGCATACAGTCTAGCATTAATAGCTTTCAATGTAGTTGCGGGTTTTTAAACCCGCAGTTTGTTTCGGGAATACATACCGAAAGATAAAACTGGCCGGTTTAAAAGCCGGCGGCTGCAAGGATGACAATATTTGCCATAAATCAGGGGTCTTATATAGACCCTTGATTTTTATAAAGGCTAAAAATAAATTTAGCAAAGAAAAAATTTTAAGGAGAAAAAATTAAGTGGAAAAAGGATATTTGGCAGTTGTTTTACACGCGCATCTGCCGTATGTTAGACATCCGGAATATGAAGAGTTTTTAGAAGAGGATTGGTTTTTTGAGGCTTTGATTGAAACTTATATTCCTTTAATAGAAATATTTGAGGATTTGGCAGCTGAGGGGGTTAATTTTAGGATTACCATGTCGCTAACCCCCACTTTATTGTCAATGCTTACCGATCCACTGCTACAGTACCGCTTTTTGCGCCACTTGGATAAGCTTATTGATTTGTCGAATAAAGAAATAATGCGTACCCAGTGGCAGCCGCAGTTTAATAAATTGGCGCTAATGTATTATCACCGCTTAATGCGGGCAAGGCAAATTTTTGCAGATAAATACCGCCAAAATCTGGTTACGGCGTTTAAGAATCTTCAAGAACAAGGGTATCTGGAAATAATAACCTGTGCGGCTACTCATGGATTTTTACCGTTAATGGAAATTAACCGTAAATCTGTGCGGGCGCAAATCAAAACAGCGGTCGATCATTATGAATCCATTATGGGCTGTCGTCCAAAGGGTATATGGCTGCCGGAATGCGCTTATATTCCGGGTTTAGATGAATTATTAGCCGAAGAGGGTATTAAGTATTTTATTTTAGATGCTCACGTAATACTGCATGCTTCGCCCCGCCCGAAAAATGGTGTTTTTGCTCCATTATATTGTCGGAATAAGGTGGCGGCTTTTGGTCGGGACTTAGAGTCGTCCAAGCAGGTTTGGAGCGCTGTAGAGGGTTATCCGGGGGATTATTATTATCGTGATTTTTACCGTGACATTGGTTTTGATTTGGATTACGATTATATTAAACCATATTTACATAAAGACGGCTTGCGGGTAAATACGGGCATAAAATACCACCGCATCACCGGCACAACTGATTATAAAGAGCCGTACGAGCCTGATATCGCCCGTGAAAGGGCGGCTGAGCATGCGGGTAATTTTATGTTTAACCGCGAAAAGCAGGTGGAGCATTTATCCGGTATGATGGAGCGCAAACCGATTATTTTATCCCCGTATGATGCTGAGTTATTCGGTCATTGGTGGTTTGAAGGCCCTCTATGGTTGAATTTTCTTATTCGTAAGGTACATTATGATCAGGAGACAATAAAGTTGATTACCCCGGGGGATTATCTTGATATTTATCCGATGAATCAGGTAGCTACGCCTTCTATGTCTAGTTGGGGATATAAGGGGTATAACGAGGTTTGGCTGGAGGGAAGCAACGACTGGATTTACCGCCATTTACATAAAGCGGCGGAACGTATGCAGGAATTAGTAAATTTATGTCCGCAACCTACTGCTTTTCAACACAGGGCATTAAAGCAGGCGGCGCGGGAGGTATTGCTTGCTCAATCTAGCGACTGGGCTTTTATTATGAAAACCGGCACTATGGTAAGCTATGCCGTAAAACGTACCAAAGACCACCTGCTGCGCTTTGATAAGATTTATCACGGCATAAAATACAACCAGTTAGATGAAGCTTGGCTAATGGAAATAGAACATCGGGACAACATCTTTCCAGACATAGATTACAAATTGTACGCTTAAATTCAATATAATTGATTCAATTTATTTGTAAAGATAAAACCTTGGGGGATAACCCTTCTTTCAAAAAGGGTTCCTCATGGTTTTGCCTTTTATAAATATATCAAACTAATTTTATAGGGGGCTGTTCTTATCAGTTTTAAGGTATGTATTTTGGGAAGCGGCAGCGCCGGTAATTCAATATATTTGGCTGCCGGCCAAACATCACTGCTGATAGACGCCGGTTTAAGCGCCGCTCAGATAAATAAGCGCTTGGCTTTAATTGGCGTGGATGTAGCTGGCTTAGATGGTATTATAATATCTCACGAACACGGCGATCATATAAAAGGAATCGGGGTGTTGGGGCGCCGCTTTAAAATCCCTATTTTTATAAACTGCGGCGCTTATAACAAATTAAACGGTACATTAAAGGGGGAAGAGCCGGTTGTTCATTTTTCTACCGGTGATGACTTTAGTCTTGGCCAGTTGGATATTCATCCATTTTGCGTCCCTCATGATGCGGCTGAACCGGTTGGTTTTATAATTTGTTACGGGTCTTATCAATTGGGTGTGGCTATGGATTTGGGCTGTGTAACGCATGTGGTGAGGGAGAAGTTAAAGGATTCTCATATGCTGATTTTAGAATCCAATTATGAACCGCGCCTGCTTCAGAGCGGTCCTTACCCGTGGAGCGTGAAACAAAGAGTGCAGGGGCGTTATGGACACCTATCCAATCAGGGGGCGGCTGAGCTTCTGTCGGAGTTGCTGCATCCGGGACTAAAGCATGTAGCCATGGTTCATGTTAGCAAAACCAACAATCATCCGCGTCTGGTTTATGATCAGGCCAAAGCGGTGTTAGATAAATCTAATATTAAAGGTATACAATTGACTATTGCCAGACAAGATCAGGTCAGTACGATGATTAAGCTATAGTCTGGTTAGCATGATGATTAAGAACGTAAAATTAATAATCAGGTTATAAATAAAATGCCAAACACATTACTGGCAGAACCGTCAATAAGGTTTTGTGCAGGAGAAGCTGTATCTAATTTTATTTCTTTTCATGAATTCGCTTCTGCTTATGAAAAGACAAAAGAATTGATAAAAAAGCATTTTTATTTTGTTGATAAGATAAATGTGGAAATTGATATTGATCCGGAGGAGCCTGAATACAAGCAAATTCTTTTTAGATTATTCTTTTCAGCTTCACCCCAAACAGTTTTTGAACACTGGGTAGTCTTTTTGCCGGAATTTATTAAGTTCATACCTTATGAAAAAAGACGTTTTTTATCTATAGAATTGATTCCCTAATGAGTATAACTTCAGCAGATTTAAAATGTATTGCTGGTGAATTAAGTAAAAACAATCAAGAAATCTATTTGAGGACAAGCATAAGTAAATATTATTATGCAGCTTTTCATTTTATATTGGAACAATTAAGTCTTCTTCTTACAGATTGTTCAGGGAAAATCTTTAGATCCGTTCATTATTTACAGCATGGTTATCTTCAAGAAATATTAAGCAGGGTTTCGGATACAAAATCTCAGCTATTGGGAGAGTACCTAAGACAATTCCATAAAACCAGAAAGAGGGCAGATTACCGTTTAGCTGAGACTGTAACTTGTAGAGATTTGGAATTTTGTATTAAGAATTACAATTTGGCTTTAAGATGTTGGGATGAAATAGACAAAGAAACGCTTAAAACAGAGATAGTTATCTATTTACCTTACAAACCGAGGTTGTGCTGTAAAAGTTAGCTGACCGGAATTTATATTTTTACAAGGAATTTGTTATGTTTAAAGCCACTGTAAATATTAGTTTAAAATCGGGAGTATTAGACCCGCAAGGAAAAACAGTAGAACATGCTCTTCACTCGCTGGGTTTTGCTCAGGTAGAAGATATCCGCATGGGTAAATATATTAATGTAACTCTAAATTGCGATGATATTAATGAAGCTAAAGAACAATTAAATCAAATGTGCGAAAAGTTGCTGGCTAATCCAGTAATTGAAGACTATCATTTTGATATAAAAGAGATTTAGCTGTAAGTTGATGTTGTTTCGGGGTGAGACACCCCGAAACATATGACAGAGTAGCTGGCGACCTTTAGGTCGTCCAGAAACAAGCGGGCATAGCCTTAATTGCCGGCGGCAATTTCTGTATACATACAGGCCGCCTCAATCCGCTCAATTACCTTATCTTTTCCCAATACTTCCATTGTTTCATAAATACCCGGGCTTACCTTACTGCCGGTTAAAGCTACGCGCAAGGGTTGAGCTATATCCTTTAGCTTAAGGTTATGCTCTTTCATTATCTCATCAAGTGCGTTAATTAAATTATCCTCATCAAAGCAGTTTACAGCGGACAGTTTATCTTTTAATAAAATTAATAATCCATGTTTGTCTGCGCTTAAGAATTTTTTGGCAAGTTTAGGATCATAGGAAATCTTATCTTTTAGGTAAAATTCCGCCGCCTGCGCCATATCGACCAATGTTTTGCTGCGTTGCTGTAATGTTTTTACCGCTTTAGCCAACCAGTTCACATCACTTATTTTATAGCCCATATCATCTAAAAATGGAATAAGCAGCGGAGCCAATTTTTCAGCCGGCTCACTTTTTATATAATGTGCGTTTAGCCACAGCATTTTGGTTTGATCAAAAATTGCGGCGGACTTATTCACTCTATCCAAATCAAATTTAGCAATTAATTCCTCTATAGAAAAAATCTCCTCATCACCCGATGACCAGCCTAAGCGCGCCAGTTGATTAACCACCTACTGCGGCAGATAACCGGCGTCTTTATAAGCGCCAACCGACGTTGCTCCGTGGCGTTTGCTTAGACGTGACTTATCAGTACCTAAAATTAAGGGTACGTGCCCAAAGCAAGGCGGCTTATAACCTAGCGCCTGATAAAGCAGAATTTGTCTGGGGGTATTATTTAGGTGGTCGTCTCCCCTTATAATATGGCTTATATTTAAGGTAGCATCATCTATGACTACCGCCAGATTATAAGTCGGGGTACCGTCGCTGCGGCGTATTATCAGATCATCTAATTCCGAATTATCAAAGCACACGCGTCCCTTAATCAGATCATTAACTACAGTCTGTCCCGAAAGCGGCGTCTTAAAACGCACAACCGCCGGTTTAGCCTGCTTATTATTGAGTCTTCGGCAGCGCCCGTCGTATTTTGGTTTTTGTCCCTTGCTCATTGCTGATTTACGCATCTGATCCAGCTCATGCGGGCTGCAATAGCAATAATACGCCTGATCTGCGGCCAACAGTTTTTCTATATGCTCGTTATGAAGGTTGCGTCTTTGGGATTGATAATAAATCTGCTCATCCCAATTTAAGCCTAGCCAAGTTAGTGAATTAAGAATTGCGTTAATTGATTCCTGCGTGGAGCGCGCTGTATCCGTATCTTCAATACGCAAAATGAAAGTTCCGCCGTGATGACGCGCATACAGCCAATTAAATAAAGCGGTACGCGCCCCGCCAATATGTAGATATCCCGTAGGACTAGGAGCGAATCTTAACCTTATATCAGACATTTACTACTCCTTATTAATTTGGTTTAATCATAAAAGAAAATATGATAACATAATATTGTTTATAATGGATAGACTTATAAAACAGGTTTTTGATGTTTCTCGCAGCTACGGGTTTTTAAACCCGCATTTTTAATGTCCAATGCAGTTGACTTAAGGTGGATAACTCTTATTAGCCTGTCATTCTGAGGCCGGAGGCCGAATAATCTACAGCCTACGTGAGCAGATTCTTCACTGCGCTTACGCTTCGTTCAGAATGACAACTCATTTAAGTCGATAGCCGATCTTTCGGTCGGCATCTACAAATAAAAGAAAGAAAGCTGATATGATAAGGTTTACCGCAAACAAAAAATATATATTATTGGTCTTGCTCGCCCTATGTTTTTTCTGGATGCAAGCTTTGTCTGCTTCGGCTTCGGATAAAACAGCCTATATTGCACAAATTGATGATGAGATAATAAATCCCATAACCAGCGAATATTTAATCAATGCTATAAATAAAGCCGAAAAAGACAAGGCAGAATGTATTATTATTCAGCTGGATACCCCCGGCGGGCTTTTAGCCTCTACCCGAAGCATTGTAAAGCGTATTATGAATGCCGAAATTCCAGTAATAGTTTATGTCTCTCCGCGAGGCTCGCGCGCAGGTTCCGCCGGGGTGTTTATAACCCTGGCTGCTAATATTGCTGTTATGGCGCCTTCTACCAATATAGGAGCGGCTCATCCTGTAAATATAGGCGGAGAAAAACAGTCTGATAAACAGGGACTAAGGGAATTATTAGAGTATTTTAAACCAAAAAAAGATAAGCAGCAAGAGGAAACAAAAAAAGGGCAAG
Source organism: bacterium (assembly GCA_024276125.1). Classification (GTDB taxonomy): domain Bacteria; phylum SZUA-182; class SZUA-182; order SZUA-191; family JAJRXT01; genus JAJRXT01. The sequence continues at coordinate 13,017 of JAJRXT010000008.1, read as the reverse complement.
AAGAGCAGACTGATAAAGATAAAGATAAAGATAAAGAACCAACAAAACCGACAGCAGATAAAACTCCTGATATAAATAAAAACCATGAAAGCAAAAATCCAATGGCGGATAAAATATTAAATGATACTGTAGCCTGGATTACCGGTATTGCCAGAATACGCGGCAGGAATGTGCAGTGGGCGGTAAAATCGGTTACTGAGAGCATATCCGATTCTGAAGAAGATGCGCTAAAAGCAGGTGTAATTGATTTTATAGCTGACGATATGGATGATCTTATAGAGAAACTTGACGGACGCAAGGTAAAAACCGTAAGCAAAGAAATAATATTATCAACTAAAAATATCAGCTTAAAGCACATTTTTCCTACGCTGCGCGAGAAAATCCTAAAAACTATAGCTGACCCTAATATTGCTTATTTTTTAATGTTATTCGGTTTTTACGGTCTATTGTATGAATTTACTCATCCGGGAATTGGTTTTCCGGGGATTGCCGGCGCGATAAGCCTTATTTTAGCGTTATATTCATTTCAGTCATTGCCCACCAATTATGCGGGTTTAGCTTTAATTATATTGGGAATTATTTTATTTATCGCTGAAGCACAAATTGTAAGTTATGGCTTGCTTGCCCTTGGGGGAGCTGTGTGCATGTTTTTGGGCTCGCTTATGTTATTTGATACGCCTTATGAATTTATGCGTGTTTCGTTAAGTACTATAGTTCCTCTGGTATTATCTACCGCGCTTATAACCATACTCTTAATGGGGGCGGTTTTTAAGGCGCATTCTACAAAAATAATGAGCGGCAGCGAAGGATTAATCGGAGAAAAAGGAATAGCTAAAAGCAAAATAAGCCCAACAGGCAAGGTGTTTGCGCATGGCGAGCTATGGAATGCACAAAGCGAAGATGAGATAGCGCCGGATGATAAAATAATAATAATCGGAATAGAGGGACTTACGCTTAATGTAAAGAAAGATATTTAAATGGGCGCTATAAAATCACCGGTACCCGGGAAATTATTTGTAGGTATGATTAGCGCTGATGCGGATTTGTTTACCCAAGCTGCCGGAAAACTGGTTTGCCAATTTAGCGCTGTTGATTTAAAATCAGAAATAATTCATTTTTCTCATAGCGCTTATTATAGTCAGGAAATGGGAGAAGGGCTGCTTAGGCAATGGATAAGCATTAAAGAATTTATTGCTCAAGATGACTTGCCGCAGGTAAAACTTTGGACTAACAAGCTGGATGCTGAATTAGCAGATAACGGGAGGCGCCGGATTAATTTAGACCCGGGCTATCTTACAGCCGCCAAGGTGGTGCTGGCGTCCACTAAGGATTTTAGTCATAGAATTTATTTAAGCCAAGGGATATATGCGGAGGTAACTTTGAGTTACAACCGAAGCCTTGGCTGGACTCCTTGTAAGTGGACATATCCTGATTATAAGGATAATCTTTGTTTTTTCAAAAAACTAAGACAATTATATTTCAATCAAAGGTGATTTCAATACAAACAAGGGGAGTGGATAAACCCCCAATGCTGTTGACTGTAAGAGAGCTGTCATTCTTAAACGAAACAAAGTGGAGTGAAGAATCTGCTCCCGTATGCGGGGGAGATTCTTCGGCTTTCAGCCTCAGAATGACAGCTGCCTTAAGTCAACAACATTGGGGCGCTTCGCCCCTAATCAAAGAAAAAAGGAACTATGAACAAAAAAAAATTATATATAACCACACCGATTTATTATGTAAATGATGTTCCGCATATCGGACACGCCTATACTACCATTGCCGCAGATGTGCTGGCGCGTTTCAGGCGCCAGCAGGGGTATGAGGTTTTTTTTCTAACCGGTACGGACGAGCATGGTCAAAAGGTGGAGCAGGCCGCACAAAAAAGGGGCGAGGCCCCCATAGCCTTAGCCGACCGTATGTCTAAACATTTTAGCGACCTATGGGAAAAACTGAATATCTCCAATAATGATTTTATACGTACAACGCAAAAGCGGCATATTTTGGCTTCTCAGACGTTATTTAATACATTATACCAAAAAGGGGATATATATAAATCCGAATATGAGGACTGGTATTGCACCCCGTGTGAGACGTACTGGACGCAGACTCAATTTGAACACGAGCGGGATTGCCCCTCCTGCGGGCGGCCTACTGAAAAGCTAAAGGAAGAAAGTTATTTCTTTAGATTATCAAAATATCAGCAGCTGTTACTTGATTATATAAAATCTAATCCGAATTTTATCTTACCGGAATCAAGACGCAATGAAGTCGTAAGTTTTATAGAAGGCGGCCTGCGTGATTTGAGCATAAGCCGTACCAGTTTTAGGTGGGGGGTGCAGGCGCCTATTGATGATAAGCATATTATATATGTATGGCTGGATGCGCTCACCAATTATCTGACTGCTGCCGGCTATCCTGATGATATGGGGCGTCTTGATACGCTGTGGCCGGCGGATGTGCATTTTTTGGCTAAGGATATTCTGCGTTTTCATGCGGTATACTGGCCGGCTTTTTTGTTTTCCGCTGGTATAAAACCGCCGCAACAGATAGTAGCTCACGGTTGGTGGACGGTAGAGGGACAGAAGATGTCAAAATCCTTGGGCAATGTGGTTAATCCGCATGATATTATTGATAAATATGGAGTGGATGCTCTTAGGTATTTTTTATTAAGAGAGGTGCCTTTCGGCTATGACGGCGATTTTTCGCTTGCGGCGTTTATTGGCAGGTTTAATGCTGATTTAGCTAATGATTTAGGCAATCTGGTCAGCCGCAGCTTAAGTATGATGCAAAAATACTACAATGGCGTAATTCCTGTCCCTTGCGATGAGCAAGGGGTAACTGAGGGGTTGAGCAAGGTTTTTAAACAGGTAATTAGCCGCTTGCCAAAACTGTATGATACGGTATGCTTTAATAAAATATTGATAGAAATTTGGGAGGCAGTGTCGGCTGTTAACAAGTATATTGAAGATATGGCGCCTTGGATATTAAATAAAGACGAATTACAGAAAGACAAACTAGCTGCAGTGATGTATAATATAGTTGAGGCTATAAGAATAATTGGAGCGCTTATATGGCCGTTTATGCCTGATGCGGCGGATAAAATATGGGAACAGTTGGGAATAGAAGTATCTATTGAGGGCGTAGAATTTGAGCAAGTAGTCTCTTGGGGTGGTTTGGATTCGGGGCTGAGAGTAAACAAAGGGAAAGCGCTTTTCCCGCGAGTAGAGGCATAATTTTTTTTACCAAACTATGAGGTATAACCCCTATGAAGCAATTAAAGTATTTAGTAGTGTTGAGTTTAAGTGTTTTTCTTTTCAGTCAATTGGCTTATGCCGAAGCCAAGATAATTCATGTACCCAAGGAATATGCAAGTATCCAGGAGGCGATTGATGCGGCATCTGCCGGAGATACCATAGAAGTAGCTGCCGGTAAGTATTATGAAACACTTGAATTAAAAGCTGGAGTAGCAGTACGCAGTCAAGGCAGCGAAAGCGAGCATAAAGACCATACAGCAGCCAGACGTACCACCATTGACGCCAACGGTGAATTAAAGCCGGTAGTAGAAGGCGCGGACGGCGCGGTTATAGACGGATTTACGCTAACCGGTTTAGGAAAGGTCAATCACCATGTTCCGGGTCATCCCCATGGGATTCAGTGCCGTGGAGCATCCGCTATTATTATAAACAATATCGTCTATAATATGGGGAGTACCGGTATTGGTTCGCACGTAAGAGACGGCAAGGAAGCGGCGCCCTATATTGAAAATAATATTGTATATTCTAATTTAGGTTTGGGAATCGGTAATAATCATGGTTCAGCGGCTACGGTTATCGGTAATATTGTTTTTGCCAACACTGAAACCGGTATAGGGATACGCAATGGAGCGCATCCATTAATAGCTGATAATATTGTCTACAGTAACGGCTGGGTGGGCATTGGCGTAAGGCACGGCGGTTTTCCCACTATTATAAACAACAAGGTGTATAATAATGGTATAGGTAAAGCGCCCGACAAGGGAGCCGGAATAGGCATCAAAGACGCCTTTGCACCTTTAGTAGAGGGCAATGTTATCTACCGTAACAAATTGGCCGGTATAGGGCTGCGTCGTAAAGCATCGGCGCTACTTAAAAATAATGAAACTTATGCTAATGGTTATTCCGGTATAGGGTTAGATTCTGCGGTTTCCGTCTTTATTGAAAATAACAATATACACAGCAATGGTAAAGCCGGAATCGGTATGACCAATAATTCATCGGCAACAATTATCGGTAATCATATTCATCATAATGTAAATGCAGCGGTAAGCCCGCGTACTGAACACAGCGTGGTAATGAGAGAAAATAATATTCATGATAATGGCGAGCCGTATTCCGGCGAGCCGCCTGAAATAACCGATCCCAAATACAATCCTCTGACCGAGTTAAAAGACGAAAAAGCGCCCGCTCCTCCAGGTCTTCCCAGTCCTACATTTTTTCAATGGACCAAAGGGAAAAATACCGATGATAACAAAGACAAGCACTAAGATACTTTGTGGCGGCTAAATTTATAGTATAGGAAATATATGTTTCGGTTTGTCTTGCGCCGAAACGGTTAAAGGCGTCCTTAGCGGTTTCGGCTTGGGACATTCCGACAACATAAGGTTATTTTTATAAATGTCATTCTGAGGCTTTAAAGCCGAAGAATCTAATTAACCTGAGTTCGACATAAGAAGAGTAGAATATTATTACATATCAAGTAATTGACGTAGGTTTACTGTAGGGGAGGGGCGCATCCCCTACCAAATTACGAGCTTAGGACAGGGTCACTGACCCACGCCGCCGTCCCTACAGTTTAATAAAATCAAAGAGTTTTATGTTGAACTCAGGTTAATTAGATTCTTCACTTCACTTCGTTTCGTTTAAGAATGACAAACTTAAAACCTATTATAGAAACATCGACAAGCCAACATCAAAACTCACGTTAATACTCTTGGTTATAAACAATTTTTTGTTGCTTTTAATACAATAATTCGTTTATAATTTGTATATCTGAAGTTTTTTACTCGCCCGTTATATCTATATTTTAAGGAGAGAATATAATTATGCAGCAATCTATGCGGCTGGCTGTTTTGGGAGCTGGTGGTTTAGGCAGAGCCGCTGTTAAGATCATAAGCCAAAAAAAGAGTCTGTCGCTGGCAGCTATCTGCGATAGTAAGGGTTATGCTTACAATCCAGCCGGTCTGGATTTAGAAGAATTATCGGAATTACAAGCCGGACAAAGTGTCGCCGATGTTTCTAAAGACGGTAAATTAAGCTCTGATCCGATCAATGAAATTATCCAAATAGGCTCTTCGCATATAGACGGTATATTTATTGCGCTGCCTAATCTGCCCAATGCTTTTATGGCGGATACCTTAAAGCGTTTTATTGACGCCGGTTTTGAATGCGCATTTACTGATGCCTTAAAAAGAACCTCGGCTATGGAGATGCTTTTAAAATTATCGCAGGAATTAAAACAAGTTAAGAGTACCTATATTACCGGAGCGGGGGCGTCTCCCGGGCTGCTTACTGCGGCGGCGGTAATTGCGGCTCAATCATATATCAGTATTGACAAGGTAGATATTTGGTGGGGAGTGGGAATATCCAATTGGCAGGAGTATAAGGCGACAGTACGAGAGGATATCGGTCATCTTGACGGTTATGATATAAACTGCGCTAATGCTATGAGTGATGCGCAAGTAGAGGAATTATTAGAGCGCCGCGACGGTAAGCTGGAATTACGCAATATGGAGCATGCCGATGATGTATTATTAGAACTAGCGCAAGTAGTGGATTCGCGGGATAAGGTAAGCGTGGGCGGTATTATTGATACGCGTAATGCGAAAAAACCGGTAAGTACCACAATGACGCTTACTGGTAAGACCTTTGACGGTAAAACATCCTCGCATCGTTTTATACTGGGAGATGATACCTCTATGGCTGCAAATGTTGTAGGACCTGCCTTGGGTTATTTAAAGCGCGCCCGCTGGTTAAAGGATAATGGATTATATGGGATATACGGCTCTACTGAATTTATGCCTATGATGGTAGCTTAAGGTGAGTTTGATGCAAGGAAGATTAAAATATTATTACATATCAATTAATTGATGCAAGTTTTTTGTAGGGGAGGGGTTTATCCCCTCCCGTTTCCTCGCAATGTTGTTGACTTAAGACTCTAGTTGCCGTAGGGTGGATTAAGGGGGCTTATATAATGGATATACATTATAAATTAAAGACAATAAATTTATCTATTTATTACCCCGAATCCACCACACCTGGCGGTGAGCAATTTGGTGGAACCGCAACTATCAAAAAACATAGGCTTAACATATTCTTTTTAGGCTCATTTCCAATACAGGCTTGTTCCACCCTACATTTTTTTAATTCCGGCATCTTAAGTCAACAACATTGCGCATCATCGGGCGGGGACAAGCCGCCGCCCCTACAGGTTAATTAGTATCATGGGGCGGGGTATTTTTATAAGCGGTACTGATACGGAAGTGGGCAAAACGGTTATATCCGCTGGTTTGGCTGTCTATATCAGCTCTCAAGGCGTAAGCGTGGGAGTGATGAAACCCGTTCAAACTGGATGTGAGGCTGAGTCTACTGATCTAAAATTTATGCTAAAGGCCGCACAAATTGATGAGCAGATTAAAGAGGCGAATCCATACTGTTTGAAATTGCCCGCAGCTCCTTCTCTTGCCGCACAAATAGCCGGTGTTAAAATAAATCCGGCGGATATTATCAGCGCCTATCAAAAGTTACAAGCATATTATGAAATCGTTATAGTAGAGGGCGCCGGAGGGTTAATTGTTCCAATTAACGATAAATACACCTTCGCAGATTTAATAACAGAGTTAAACTTACCCTTGGTAATTGTAGGCAGAGCCGGTTTAGGCGCTATTAATCATACCTGCTTGAGCGTGGAATACGCCAAAGCCGCCGGTATATCGGTTATGGGAATTATCCTAAATCAGTGTACGCCCGGGCGTTTGGGTATAATTGAAAAAAATAATCCGGCTATAATAGAGCGCCTTTGCGGCGTACCTGTATGGGGTATTATTCCCTATAGCGCTAAGATAAATGTTGAGCAGGGGCGGTTGGATGATATTGCCTCTTTGATGCGGGATAATTTATGCTTAGATTGGATACAGGAATATGTAAGGTAGGTATATTCATGCAACTTTTGTTTATATGTTTTTGTAGGAGAGGGGTTTAAAACTCCAATGCTGTTGACTTAAGGTAGCTGTCATTCTGAATGAAGCGAAGCGGAATGAAGAATCTCTCCAGCAATAGGGGGGCAGATTCTTCGGCTTCCAGCCTCAGAATGACGGCTAAGAAAAGCGCTTTTAAGTACAGGATGTTCTTCAACAGCATCTATGTTTCGGGGTGTTTATGTTTCGGGGTGTCTCACCCCGAAACACACCTGCGGTGAGCAATTAGTTTCGGCATAAGACATACCGAAACATAAACCTTAACATCAAGCCAAACAAAACTATATGCTGCGTACAACCGAATTACAACGAAATACTACAGAAACGCAAATATCTTTAAAGATAAATTTAGACGGCAGCGGGATAAGCGATATACAAAGCAGTATACCTTTTTTTGATCATATGCTGGATTTATTTACGCGGCATGGGTTATTTGATGTTAGCTTAAGGGCAACCGGGGATACGCACATTGACCTGCATCATACGGTAGAGGATATTGGTTTGCTGCTCGGTCAGGCGGTAAGAGAAGCATTGGGAGATAAAGCCGGTATTTGCCGCTACAGCAGTCTTATCCTGCCAATGGATGAGGCGCTGGTTAGCGTGGCAATTGATTTGGGAGGGCGTCCCTATTTTAAATTCAGCGAATATACTCCGGCGGGACTTCCCCCTTTATCGCAGGCTATAAGGGCGGGTGAAATCCCCCAGCAATTAGCGGATAAGATAGCCGGTATTGATTTAGAGCTTATTTGCGAATTTTTCAAGTCTTTTGCTAATACATGCGGGGCGAATTTGCACATTATACTACATTATGGCGCTAATCTGCACCATATTATTGAGGGTATATTCAAGGCGTTCGGACGTGTTTTGGATATAGCCACAAAATTGGATGACCGTCTTTACGGTCGCATTCCATCTACAAAGGGTAAACTATAATTATGCAGCCAGAACGTCAATTAATTGAAGATTTTGCCAGTACATTTCATCAAATAAAATCTGAGGTAAGCAAAGTAATAGTTGGTCATGAGGATATCATTGAGCTGGTTTTGGTAGCAATGCTGGCTAATGGGCATGTATTGCTGGAAGGATTGCCCGGGCTGGGTAAAACCCTGCTGGTTAAATCATTGGGCGAAATTTTGGGTTTAAAATTTAAGCGAATTCAATTTACCCCCGATCTTATGCCTGCTGATGTTATTGGTACTAATTTGGTGGTTGATGAGGATGGCAGGAAAAAATTTCAGTTCCAGCCGGGTCCTATATTCGCTAACATTGTTTTAGCGGATGAGATTAACCGTGCTACTCCCAAAACACAGTCGGCCTTTTTGGAGGCTATGGCTGAGACACAAATCACCGTAGCCGGTACCAGTTATAAACTAAACCCGCCGTTTTTTGTTTTAGCCACGCAGAATCCAATTGATATGGAAGGTACATACCCACTGCCTGAAGCCCAAATGGACAGGTTTCTCTTTAAGCTGAACTTGTATTATTCGGATTTTGAGGGGGAAATGGAAATCCTAAGGCGTACCACTACTAGGCAGAAAACCCAGATAAACCCGATATTTACACAAGAAGGGGATAAAATCATAGAGGCGATGAAGGGCTTGGTTAGGGAGGTCTTGGTTTCGTCAGAAATTGAAGAATATGTGGTAAAACTGGTATTTGCCACCAGACCGAATATCCTGGATTCCAAAAAGATGAACCGCCGTTATAATGTTCCTCAAGTGAGTACTAAATACATCAAATTCGGAGCTAGTACCAGAGGGGCGCAAGCGATAATATTGTCGGCTAAGGTAATGGCCTTATTAGACGGCAGAGCCAATGTTAGTGTTGAAGATATAAATAAAGTGCTGACCCCTTCATTAAGACACCGCTTAATCCTTAATTTTGAGGCGGAAGTAGACGCTAAAAATTCCGATGCAATACTAGAGGATATCCGTAAAGAGGTAAAGAAAAGCAGGTAAACATTTGCTCAGATTAACGTCCCGAATTATTTGGGCTAAAGGTCAGCCTCTACAATAGTTCGCACCAAAGGTGCGATATGTTCATTCGGTACTCTGGGTCGTCCCTGACTTAAGAGCCTGTAAGAAGTCGGGCTTTAGCGACGAGCCCGACTACCATTTATTTTTTAAAGCAATTTAATATTTAGCCCCTATTGCTCACTACATCTCCCATGCAAATATATTGTCAGCCTGATTTTGGGCTTGTAATAGGGCTTGCTCTGTTTTTTTTATCATTACCTGCAAATCATCCAAACCATTGTATTCCATGATGCCCATATTTAAAGTAAGTATAGAGTATGTTAGCAGCTTATTAAATTCATTGATACTTCCGATTACGTTTTGGCAGTATCCCTTTAAGCGGAGAGCTAAACTTACGGCTTGCTCTTGGTCGGTCTCCGGTAATATTATCGCAAAACCTTCCTCGCCGTACTGATAAATAAGGTCTATTTTTCTTGTATTTTTATTAATAAAATGAGCAAGTTTATTAAGGAGTAAATTTTTATCAACTGTTTTTAGCTGATCATGGAGTCTTGCATAATTCAAATTAGCTAAAATTAGACAAAGCGGCCTTTGATAGCGTCGGCTGCGCGACATTTCAACTAGCAGCTCTTTATAAAAATAAGTTTGTTTATATAACCCGCTGATATGGTCTATCGGCGGCAGTTCTTTTGTTCTTAGCTCATTTTTCCTTTTATAGCTTATATCCCTTAAAATAAGCGCTATATATTGTGCTTGTCCTTGTTTGTTTATAATAGGACTTGCAGTTACTGCAAAATATGAAACTTGTTTATTTTTGCTGATATATTCATATTCTATTATGCTTTGAGCTTGATGGCTTAATACTTGTTTTATCGGACAGGTTTTGTAAAAATTATCGCATGGAACCGGATAACTGTAAAAAATTTGGTGACAACGCCTGCCTAATAATTCCTCCTCAGTAAGGCCTAGCATCTTTAATGCAGCCCTATTAAAGGTTAAGATAGTATAATCTCTGGGATTAATTACTACAATAGCGTCTGATACGGCATTAAAAATTCTATCTAAAAAATGCGCCGCAGATTCAGCATCATCTAATTGTTGTTTGTAGTCTTTTTGGGGAATAGATGTTTTTTTGTCCATAAGATAACTCGATGTTTCAATATATGATTATTCTGCCGCAGGTGGATGCTGATATATTATTACCGCATCTCCTCCGTTTTTTTGAGCTTCAGTTAGAGCGGTAAGGCTATTGGTTATAAGTGTTTGTACATTATCTTGGTTTTTAAATCCAGCAATACCGAGACTGATACTAAAACGATCCAAACGAGGTAAAGACCCAACTTGCCCTAAGTTTAGCTGAAGTAGATTGTTTTTATAGATAGCTTTTATTCGTTTAGCCAATATAAGCACATTATTAAGCGGTGTTTCCGGTAATATTATATAAAAATTATGGTTTCCGTAATTATAACCGGAATCCGTAGTTCTGATAGAATCATTTATGGCCCCGCCCAGCATGCTTAAAAAATCACTTTTTTCCGCCATACTTAAATCTTCATATGCCGCCGGATTATCCAGCGACAAAACCATCAAAACAAGCGGCCTGTTATAGCGCTTGGCTCTGTTGATTTCTGTGTTTAATTGTTTTTCAAAAAAATTATTGTTATAAAGTTTAGTAAGCCTGTCAATATAAAATTGGTGGCTTTGTCTTTTTGGGGGGGTATTAGCGGGATCAATTTCTCTTAATACATATGCAATTTGCAGGTTGGTCTCTCTGCTAGGAGGTACAATGTTTACAGAAACCTCGAATAATTTTTCGTTTTGTTCCGGGCTGATATATAAATATTCAGCCATTAGATGTTTTTTGGTCTTTAGGATTTGTTTAACCGGGCAAATATGAAAAGGCATATTACAAGGTACGTCTGATTTATAAAACAACTTGTGACAACGGGCGCCTAAGAGTTCTGCTTCGCTTAATTCCAATTTGTCAAGCACGCTTTGATTGAAGGTAACGATTTTATACGTCCAGGGATTAATCAGTAAAATCCCTTCAGAGGCGCTGTTAAATACTTGTTCTAAAAAATCCGCGGCCATCTTAAACTGTTTTAGGTTTTTTTTGTTTTGTTCTGGCATGGGAAATTGATATAATCAGTGTTGTGTGGTTATTGGTTAGTCCCCTCATCCTAACCTTCTCCCCATGGGAGAAGGGATTCTTAACTTCCTCTCCCTTTAGGGGGAGAGGATTGAGGTGAGGGGGATGAGGGTAAAGCCTGTCAATTCAAGGTTGACACTGTACTAGGTACTTACCAGCCAATAAAGGGTTCGCTTGTCATACGGGCGAATTCCTGCTCATCCGACCATTCGATAATATTAGTATTTATATCGGTTAATTCCAGGCTAATTTTATAATACTTAACCTTTTTTTCTTTAAGTCTTATTCCCCGTCCCTCTTCAGCCGTCATGGAGGTAATGGAGCCGGTTATTATATATTCGGCGCCGACTTGTTTGCCTAAGCTTATTTTAGTAGCCGGATTAACCATATCTCCCTGCTGATACGCCCTTTCCTGTTCTATCTTTTTGCGGGCTTCTTGATTTATAAAGCGCAGTTTATGCGAACGGTTCAAGCCGTTTCGTATTTTCTCGGCAATAGCGATTGTATCAATATGCTCATCAGTGCGATTGCTGGGTTTATATATCATTACCACCGGACGGTCAGTACGCTGTGATACGGGCGGATTGGTAAGGATTGATGAGACCATTTTATCGGTTACGGTCTTAAGATCAGAATAGGCAAAATCCTCGCTCATATACATTGGCCTATCCACATCCAATACAGTAGTGGTAGAGCTGCAAGCGCATATAAAACAAAGGATTATAATAATAAAGGCTAATTTTTTATTCATTTGGTATACCTCCTTATGTCATTTTACTTATGTTATTATGGTAGGGTGGGTCAAGCCCGTATTATGAAAGAGCCTAAAAGATATGTCAGGCGTAGGTTATTTTATAGTTGCGGACCCACCGCATCTGTTTATAAGCATCTGCGGATGTGGTGGATTCGGGGTGATCGTGTTTGCAATTTGGTATTCTTTGTTTATAAAGGATACCTGTTATATAAAACCCCTTAATCCACCCTACAATGTTTGCGTAACATCGGTTAATAATTGTCGGTAAATTTACCCTTACGGGTTAATATCTCCAGTTTTACGGCGTCCTTATTGGGGGATACCAGCTTTATACCCTTGGTTTCATTACCGTTTAACATAATATGCCGCCAGAGTTCCTTTGGATCAGCTGTTTCAAAGCCTTGCGCATCATACCATTTGCCTTTTAATTCAATCACTACTAATTCATTTTTTTGATTAGCAACCCGCACATCCACTTCTTTTAAACCGCCGGTCTCCCTGTATACAATCTCTTCTATTTTTATATCAGTAAAAAATTTGCTGTATTCGGTAATATTCTTCTCGCCCGTTCTAAAATCTAAAGTCGCCTTTACCGCTGTTTTAGTACCAGAAGTATAAGAGCTGCAAGCGCAGGTTAATATTATAGCTAAAACCAGAAAATAACGTGCATACATTTTATCCCCCCTGATATTATTTCCACTATTTCTGAGTTCTGGTTTATCGATTTAATTTAAGACAATAGCTTTTCTTTCACTTATCTTATAGGAAATATATACTCAACCAGCTCATAAACAATGATTTTCAAAAGAACAAAGACATAATTTAACCACAGAGAACACAGAGGTACACAGAGAATTAACAAAAAAACCTCTGTGAATCTCTGTGCCCTCTGTGGTTAATATTTATC
>JAJRXT010000097.1 GCA_024276125.1 bacterium | reverse complement strand
TTGTAGAGGCGGGTTTCAAACCCGCCCCTACAGCGGGAGGGGATGCGCCCCTCTTCTACAGAAATTTTACGTCAATCAACTCTATACAAAACACCAACTAGCTGATATATAAAAACAGTTTAATTTTTCTTATGTCGAACTTAGGTTAATTAAACAATCTCCCTGTAATATTAACTTTCGCTAATTATTCGGGTTAGGCTTTTTCATGGTTTGGGTGTGCCCACATCTTGTAACATGAAAATATGAGGATATAGCAAGAGGGGATAAAAATAAAGCAGGGCTGTTCACTTCTACTGTTTCTGTCATTCTGGAGCGGAGCGAAGAATCTTCTTGCTTACGGATGCGGGTAGATTCTTCACAGCGCTTACGCTTTGTTGGCAATGACAAAATGAATGTATACGTTTTAATAAAACGCTCTACTAGAGGCTAGTTTGCTCCGGTTTTTCTAGCCCCTAGTCCCTAAGCATAGCCGCATAATTAGCTATAATATTTTTTAATAGCGGTCAGATTCTCAAATCTGACCGCTATTTACAGGCGGCAGATTTGAATTTTTTTATTTTTGATCTTCTGATACCTCAAAATCGGCGTCAACCACATCTTCATCAGTTGCAGCGGATGCTCCGGTTTGAGCGTCTGCGCCTGCGCCCATGCCTGCGCCCCCGCCTGTCTGCTGTGCCGCTTTGGCGTAAATCGCCTCGGCTAATTTATGCGAAGCCTGAGTTAATTCCTTTACAGCCGATTCTATAGCATCCGGGTCATCGCCTTGTATGGTTTGTTTTAAATTCTCCACTCCGGCCTTGATTTTTTGTTTTTCATCATCATTTAATTTTGATTCATGTTCTTTAAGTGTACTCTCTGTGCTATAGATAAGCGTGTCGGCCTGATTTTTTAATTCAGCCAGTTTTCTGATACGGCGGTCTTCTTCTGCATGAGATTCGGCCTCTTTTACCATTTTGTCGATCTCATCTTTATTTAGTCCGCTGGATGCAGTAATTTGTATGGTCTGTTCCTTACCTGTGCCTTTGTCTTTAGCCGATACGTGTACAATACCGTTTGCATCAATATCAAAGGTTACTTCAATTTGAGGTACTCCCCGGGGCGCCGGCGGTAGACCTACCAGATCGAATTTACCTAAAGACTTATTATAAGCCGCCATTTCGCGTTCGCCTTGCAGCACGTTTATACTGACAGCCGGCTGATTATCGACAGCCGTAGAAAATGTCTGGCTTTTTTTAGTTGGAATGGTAGTGTTACGCTCAATTAGCTTGGTAAAAACTCCGCCTAGCGTTTCAATACCCGAAGACAATGGAGTTACATCTAACAATAATACGTCTTTTACCTCTCCTGTAAGTACCCCGCCTTGAATAGCGGCTCCGATTGCGACTACCTCGTCAGGATTTACTCCGCGGTGAGGCTCTTTGCCGAAGAAATTCTTTACAGTTTCTAATACTTTGGGCATACGCGTTGCGCCGCCTACCATAATTACCTCGTCAATATCATTTACCGTAAGTTTTGCATCGGCTAAAGCGCGCCGGCAGGGTTCAATAGTATCATTAATCAGATCGCCTACCAATTGTTCTAATTTAGAGCGGCTTAAGGTCATGTTTAGGTGTTTAGGACCGCTGGCATCCGCCGTTATAAACGGCAGGTTTATCTCTGTACTAGGGGAGGATGAGAGTTCGCATTTGGCTTTTTCAGCGCCTTCTTTTAATCGTTGGAGCGCCATTTTGTCCTTACGCAAATCCACGCCTTGCTGCATTTTAAATTCATCCGCCAGCCAGTTTATTATCCGCTCGTCAAAATTATCGCCGCCCAGATAGGTATTGCCATTGGTTGACTTTACCTCAAATACTCCGTCTCCAAGCTCTAGGATAGAAATATCAAAGGTGCCGCCGCCTAGATCATATACGGCTATTTTTTCATCCTTATCATCCTTCTTTTTATCCAGTCCATATGCCAAAGATGCGGCAGTAGGTTCATTTATAATTCTTCGTACAGTAAGCCCTGCGATAGTACCGGCGTCTTTAGTCGCCTGACGCTGACCGTCGTTAAAATAAGCCGGTACGGTGATAACAGCATCTGTCACCTTTTCGCCCAAATAATCCTCGGCGGTTTGTTTCATCTTTTGCAGTATTTTGGCGGAGATCTCCGGCAGGCTGCAGTCTTTATTAGCTATCCTTATGTTACAGGCATTGTTTTTGGCCTCTATTATTTTATACGGCAGGTGAGTTCTGGCTTCCTTTATCTCTTTTGAATTAAATCGCCTTCCGATTAAGCGTTTAGCCGAAAAAACTGTGTTGCTGGGATTGTTTATTGCCTGACGTTTAGCCTGAATACCGACCAGCCAATTGCCTTCCTTATTGATTGCTACAACTGAAGGCGTAGTACGGCTGCCCTCGGTGTTTGCGATAATTTTAGGCTCGCCGCCTTCCATAACAGCAACGCATGAATTGGTAGTGCCTAAATCAATTCCAATTACCTTTCCCATATCATACCCCCTATAGAGCACAAGAATTTTTTGTTTACATTTTTTAGTATTATCATTTTATCTAGTTTCCTTTTCTTTCTTTTTGCTTACAACTACCATACTGGCGCGAAGAATACGATTATTCAGGCTGTATCCTTTGCGCAATTCTTCCAATATGGTACTGTCTTCATGTTCATGAGATTCGATTAATCTTACAGCTTCGTGTTTGGCCGGGTCGAATTTTTCACCCAGCGCGTCGATATTTTCCAGTCCTGCTTTACTTAATATATTTTGTAATTGACCAAATATCAATTTAATTCCATCGCATATGGCTGCGGGGTCCTGCGTATTACCGCCGGCCTGCAACGCCCTTTCAAAGTCGTCCATTACCGGCAATAATGTACGTATCAGCTCTTCATGAGCAAATTTAATTGTTTCAGCTTTTTCTTTTTGCATGCGTTTTCTATAATTTTCCAATTCAGCTTGTTTACGCAGCAGGCGGTCATATAACTCTTTATTTTCAAGCTCTTTTTTTTCAAGCTCTTTTTTTAATTTATTCAATTCCTCTTCTCAGTGAGGTTCTTTTCCTTTAGATTTTTCTATCTCAATTTCCCCAGATGCCTTATTATCTGTCTGCTGCAAATTATCGTTATGTTTATCTATATCCTTACTCAAGTCTATACCCCTTACTTGGTTAAACATTACTTAAGGTTTGGCTGACTAAACTGGCCGTATATTCTACCTGAGGGATAACGGCGGAATAATTCATTCTGGTAGGCCCGATAACGCCTAGTGTTCCTCTTATGAAATTACCGGCCACATATACGCTGGTAACCAAACTGCAATCGCGCATTTCGGCAATTTGATTTTCCGAGCCGATTAAAATTTGAATACCCCCATCCTTGATACAGCTATCCAAAATATTAAGTAATTGGTTTTTTTCTTCAAAGGTTTCAAAAATAGCTTTCATTTTATTTAAGTCATTAAATTCCGGTTCGCTAAATATATTTAAATGACCGTCAATAAATATTTTAGCGTCTTCTTGCGACTCTAATATCTCATCTTCCAATTTTAAGGCGCGGAATAAAAGCTCGTCATAGGTTATTTGGTCTTGTCTTATCATTTCAAGTAAATTGCGTCTTACTTCCAATAAAGAAATATTTTTGAATTTTTTATTTAATAAATTAGCCATTTTGTCTAATTTTTCTTGTGAATATTCTTTTTGCAGGCGAATGATGTTTTGCTGTACTAAACCGGAATCAGATACAAAAATTACCATTACCGTATTGCTTCTTATTTGAACAAAACTGATATGCTTAAATATCATTCTGGTCATTTTGGGCGCTAGTACAATGCCTATATAGTTCGTAGTGGAGGAAAGAATCTTGCAAGTATAACGCAACAGTTTGTCTATTTCATCAAATTCGGCAAATTTTTTTCTCTCTTCTTTACTTAATAATTGGCAGCCTTCCGCCGGCGCTGCATTTAAACATTCTATGTATATTCGGTACCCAAGCTCTGTTGGCAGTCTGCCGGCTGATGTATGGGGATGCTGTAGATACCCCATTTCCTCTAAATCAGCCATTATGTTGCGAATAGTAGCCGGGCTTAGATTAAAATTATATTTTCGTGAAATAGTCCGCGAACCTACAGGTTCCGCCGTATTTATATGATAGGCTACCACAGCCTGTAGAATTTGCCTGCTTCTTTTGTCCAGTTTTATTTTTCTAGCCATTATTTATAACTGCCTTACTGCTTTTATTGTATATAATAGAGCCTTTTGCAGAATCGCCTGTTATTCCCGAATGTTTTTATTTATGTTTCGGGATGTCTTATTCCGAAACTAATTGCTTGAGCATCGGCATTCGGGGTGAGACACCCCGAAACAGATGTTTTAGAATCACTGTTGGAATGATGTTTTGGGGACTTTTGCAAAAGCCTCATGAAACAAAAAATAGCACTCTCTATTAATGAGTGCTAAGGGTAAAAATAACAATACACATTCAATTTGTCAAGCAAAAAATCAGTAAATACCCTTTAGTTTTTATAGGTATTTTCATTCGATATATTCAATTGATTCTATACGTTTATTTTATCGCCTAATATTTCTTTTTGTTTTGCAATTAACTGGTTTACTCCATCTTGCGCCAGACTGAGCATTACGGTTAATTCAGATGAATCAAAGGGTTTTTTCTCGGCAGTACCTTGAATTTCGATAAATTTACCGGCCTCTACCATAACTACATTCATATCAGTATCAGCCAGGGAATCTTCAGCATAACATAAATCCAAAAGAGCCTTTCCTTTAACCACACCTACGCTTATAGCAGCTACAATATCTTTTATCAGCTTATTGTTTATATTGTATTCTTCCTTTATATAGGCCAGCGCCAGCGCCAGAGCAATAAACGAGCCGGTAATAGCAGCCGTACGCGTTCCCCCGTCGGCCTGAATAACATCGCAGTCCAGCCAAATGGTTCTCTCGCCAAGATGTTTTAAATTTACTGCCGTACGCAGCGATCTGCCGATTAGACGTTGTATTTCATGTGTTCTGCCGCCTACCTTACCCCTGGCGGACTCCCTGATAGAACGTGTTTGCGTAGCCCTTGGCATCATGGCATATTCAGCGGTAATCCATCCCCTGCCGCTGTCTTTTAAAAAAGGCGGTAATTTATCCTCAACGCTTGCGGTGCAAATAACCTTAGTCTGTACCTGTTCAAATAAAACAGAACCTTCGGCATATTTGGTATATCCGGTTGTAATTTTTACAGGCCGTATTTGATCGTTTTTTCGACCGTCTATCCTCATTCTTCCTCCATATAATTAAGTTTTATGCAAATCTCCCGTAGAAGATGCTTGTACTCTCCCGAAAGCAGGGGCAGGTTTAAAACCTACTCCTGCAGGATAGCAAAATCAGCTAAGCGTATGTCTCGGGGCGTTCCACCCCGAAACTAATTGTTCGCCGCAGGTGTTTCTATAATAGGTTTTAGAACCTAATTTTATGCTTAAAGTTTGTGACTGCCGGATTCTAAAAATCCGGCAGTCTGGCAGGCGTCAGATTTCTTAATCTGACGCCACAAATCAACTTATGTTGTCGGCATGAGACTACTTTTTAATATCAATCTTTATTTGGCGCGGCAGCGCCTTCTTGCTTTTTTTAAGGATGATATTTAGAATACCTTTTTTGTAAATGGCGTCAATTTTATCTGTATCCACTTCTACCGGCAGAGTAACCGAGCGATAAAAAGAGCCGTAACTGCATTCCATAATATGGTAATTTTTCCTTTTCTCTTCATGTTGCAGCTTCCGCTCTCCTTTAATAATCAGATTATTTCCAGAAATAGACAATTGTATTTGCTCCGGCTCCACCCCGGGCAGCTCCGCTTTTATGATTATTTCTTTGTCTGATTCTTCCATATCTATCGCCGGAGTGATGTATTCCTTAAGCTCGCCTGTTCTGCTGCGCCCCCAAAAATCATCAAATATACGATTCATCTCTTCCTGTAAACCCATAAGCGATCTAAAAGGTTTTAATGACATAGATTCCATAATATCTACCTCCTTGTAAAATGAGTTTGATGTATTTATAAAGGACAAAACCTTGAGGAACCCTTTTTGAAAAAAGTGTTCCTCAAACTCCTCCCAAAAACTTTCAATCTAAAGGAATTTGGTTGGCGGCACAACAATACCGGCTATAAATATTGCAGATAGATAATATGTGCCGCCAACCAAATTCCTTAAATTAAAGTTCTTAGGAAGGGGGTTTGGGGGATAACCCTTCTTTCTAAGAAGGGTTATCCCCCAAGGTTTACTCTTTTACAAATAAATTAAACCGATTATTCTTCCAGCGGGCGGTTACTATAGGCGTTTTGGCTCCAGTATGCCCGATCGCCCCTAAGATACGCATAATAAGCGCAACTGGCTATCATGGCCGCATTATCCGTACAGAGTATGGGATCAGGGTAATACAGCTTGATATGTTCTTTTTGGGCGGTCTGCTGCATTTGTTCTCTTAATTGACTGTTGCAGGCTACGCCTCCTGCCATCAATATATTAGTTACCTTATTGGCTTTAGCGGCCATAATAGCTTTATTAACCAAAACATCTACCACTGCCTGTTGAAAGCTTGCGGCGATATCTTTAATATGTTTAAAGTCTTTGTCAAAATCTATGTTTTGTTTTTTTATGTAATACCAAACTGCGGTTTTAAGACCGCTGAAACTGAAATCTAAAGAGCCTTTTTCTAAATATGAACGCGGGAATAAAATTGCTTTGGGATTACCCGATGCGGCAAGCTCGTCTATAACCGGCCCCCCCTGATAACCCAGATGCAGCATTTTAGCCACTTTATCAAAGGCCTCGCCCGCTGCATCATCGCGAGTCTGCCCCAATAATTCGTATTTAGCCTGTCTTTTAAGCAAATATAGGCTGGTATGACCGCCGGATACAATTAAGGCAGCAGCAGGGTAGGGCGCTTTTATCCCTTGAGCTGTGATAGCGTGCATATGTCCTTCCAGATGATGACAGGCGATAAGCGGGATTCTTTGTGCGTAAGCTAATGATTTGGCTATTGATAACCCCACCAGCAACGCTCCTATCAATCCCGGACCTGCTGTCACTCCTATTGCGTCTATTTTATTTAAGCCTACATTCGCTTTTCTAAGCGCATCTTCTATAACCCAGCATATATTCTCTAAATGTTTGCGGGAGGCAATCTCCGGTACCACTCCGCCAAATTTTTGGTGAAATTTTATTTGAGATGATATTACATTTGATAAAATTTGACAACCGTCTTTTACCACCGCCGCCGATGTTTCATCACAAGATGTTTCTATACCCAGAATGTTCATATATTAGATTCCACATAATGTTTTGTTATTATACTAAATTAACCTGAGTTCGATATAAAAGTTCTTGATTTTGTTATCTTGTAGGGGCGGGTTTCAAACCCGCCCCTACAGCAAGAGGGGATATGTCACTCTTCTACAAAAATTTTACGTCAATCAACTCTATACAAAACACCAACTAGCTGATATATAAAAACAGTTTAATTTTTCTTATGTCGAACTCACGTTAATTTAGGTATTAATCCACCAATTTTGAAGCAACTACCAATTGTACCTGTTTAAAGGAATCAGTCTGTACAAATTTTTTTAAGGCCGAAAAGGTTTTTTTTCGAGGATGCCCTATAGCAATTGCTTTACCTGATTGCTTGGCTAATAAAACAAGTTTTTTAAGCTGTTTTGATATGGCTCCTAAATTATTTTCATTATCTAAAAATATATCACGTTTTGCTGATTTTATGTCTAACTTTTTTGCGGTTATATAGGCTTTAGTATCATGAGAGGTTCTGCTGTCTATAAAAAAAAGCCGGCGTTTTTTTAACTGCATTAATATAAGAGTCATTTTATTCTTATCCTCCGTCAGCAAAGACCCCATATGATTGTTAACGCCTACGGCTTGCGGGATATCTTCTAATTGATATTTTAATTTTTCTTTTAAAGCGGCAACACCCATACTTTCTAAAAGCATATTGGGTAGTTTGCCGTATTGTTTGTAATTATGCGGTTCCATGGGCAGGTGAATCAATACTTCCTGTCCCCTTGATACGGCGTTTTTTGCCATTTGTGCTGAATATGCTTGATGCGGGATAATGGCTAGGGTTATTTGTTTATTTATTTTATATAAAATCTTAGCATGTCTTTTATCGTAACCTAAATCGTCTATTATAATAGCTATTTGGGGCTTAATTACCGGTTTGCGCAATACGGGTTTGGGGGCGAAAAAATCCGGTTTTTCAAAGACGAATATATTTATTATTATTAATATAATAATTATAAGACTAAGCCACCAGAACAAATGTTTATTTTTGTGTTTTTTGTTCATATTAAATTATATATAGGAGTCAAGTATGCTGGTTAATGTTTTGTCAATAGGCGGGGTTTTGACTGGAGATAAAAATAAACAAGGAATCCCCGTCTTTGCCGGTATAAGGGGTTATGCACCCTTATACCGGCAAAGAGCGGAGATTTCGGTAGTCGGGCTCGTCTCTGAGTCCGATGCCTTTAAAGACTCTGGGTCAGAGACGACTCAGAGTACCAAGTTAGTGTTTATTTACGGCTTTGAAAAATAAGATTAGCTTTTAAGATTTCAATAGAACGTGTTAACTGAAAATCGGTTTTTTCTTCTGTTTTAACTTTGTCATCTTCGGTTGCATCTTCTTCCGGTTCGTCTATAGAATAGTCCTCGTCGATAATTTCTTCGTCGTCTGTATTTTCTTCAGGTTTTAAGTCTTCATGGTGATTGTTGCCTTTGAATTGGCGCAGGTCTTTTTCTCTGATAGTATATTCTTTTTTATTGGTTATCATTGCATACTCTTCTACTGTTACATCGGGCTCAATACCCTTGGCGTGAATGTTAGTTCCATTTGGAGTATAATAATATGCGGTGGTGAGCCTTAAACCGGAACCGTCGCTTAATTGAATTACCGTTTGAACAGACCCTTTACCAAAAGAACGAGTGCCCAAGATTACGCCGCGTCCATGATCTTTGATTGCCCCTGCGACGATTTCGGCGGCGCTGGCGCTTCCAGAATTAACCATTACGACCATAGGATATGTTTCGTCCAAGTCTAATTGTGCCTTATACTCCTTGTTCTGATTCAGGCTTCTGCCTTTAGTGGAAACTATCAATTTATCTTTTTCTAAGAATCTATCGGCTACGGAAATAGCCATATCCAACAGGCCGCCCGGATTATTACGCAAATCCAGAATCAAAGCCTGCATATTATCCTCTTGCAATTTTGACAAAGCCTCATCTAACTCTTCAGCGCTTCGTTCCTGAAACTGTCTGATTTTGATATATCCGATACCGTTTTCAAACATTTCAGAGGTGATATTTTTAATCTGAATAACTTCTCTTATAATTTTAAAATCTTTGGGCCTATTGAAACCTTTGCGCATTACGCTAATAATAATTTCAGCTCCCTTTGGTCCCCTTATTTTTTTTACGGCATCCATAAGCGACATATCTTTAGTAGAATCACCGTCAACTTTGACAATCCAGTCGCCCGATTTTATACCCGCTTGATAAGCCGGAGTTCCTTCTATAGGGGATACAACGGTTAGCCGGTTATTCTTTATAGTAATTTCAATGCCTAAGCCGCCAAAGCTGCCCTTTGTTTCCACCTGCATTTCTTTATAGGCATCCGGTATCATATATGAACTATGGGAGTCCAGATTGCGCAGCATCCCCCAGATTGCCCCATTATATAATTCTTCCTGATCTACCTCTTCAACATAGTTGTTTTCTACTATTTTTAATATATCAGTAAAAATTTTTAGTTTTTCATAGGGATTATCCTGAGCTGAATTTTTATCAGCAATTCCTATTATGGTTAACAAAGAAAAACATAGTACCAGCGCTACGGCTCGCCATCTATTTCTACTGATAGGTTTTTTAAGCATCTATTTACCCCTTAGCCTAATAATTAATACCTTATATATTTATTTGTTATACAACACTGCATGCTAAAAATATGCCAAAATAATTGGATTAGCCCTTATTTTTTTTCAAAAATTCGGCAGCGGATTTAGCCAGCTTTTCGGTAGTAAAACCGAATTTTTCCATCAAAACATGAGGCTTGGCAGACATACAAAAGTGATCGCGAATCCCTATCCTCTTCATTATACACGGATAATGTTCGCTTAAGACTTCAGCTACAGCGCTTCCCAATCCACCGATTATTGAATGTTCTTCTATTGTCATTATAGCGCCGGTTTCTTTTGCCGCACAGATAATTGCCTGCCTGTCAATAGGTTTTATGGTAGACATATTAATAACTCTGGCATTAATACCTTGTTTGGTTAACCGGCAAGCGGCAGCCAAGGCCAGCTCCACCATAAAACCGAAAGATATAAGGGTTAAATCATTGCCATCCTTTACTTGCAAAGCTTTCCCAATTTTAAATTTATATTTTTCACTTAAGAATACCGGCGTTTTATCCCGCGATACACGAATGTATACAGGCCCGTGATATTGTGCCGCCGCCATAATCGCCTGCTGCACCTCATTGGCATCAGCCGGTACAATTACCGTCATATTGGGCAATACGCGCATAAGGGCGATATCCTCGATACAATGATGCGTAGCGCCGTCCTCGCCTACGGTAAAGCCTCCGTGACTGGCCACCAGCTTTACATTTAATTTTGGATAGCAAACAGCCTGCCTTATCTGCTCCCAAGCCCTGCCGGTTTGAAAAATGGCAAATGTACTGGCAAATGGAATTTTACCGGCAATAGCCAAACCAGCTGCCGTGCCTATCATATCTTGCTCTGATATTCCCATATTAAAAAAACGCTCTGGATATGCCTTGTTAAATTTGGCTGTACGCGTAGAACCGGATAGATCGGCATCCAAGACAACTACCTTTTCATTTTCCTGTCCCAAGCGAACAAGGGTTTCTCCATAGGCGTCGCGCGTTCCCCGCTTCACCCTTTTGTTTTCTGCTATAATCATTCTATTTATCAATCCTTTCTTAACCTGAACATAGGCATGTCCATTAAACTTTTGTGTAAGCCTATAAAATTATATAATCCCTTACCGCCTTCTTCGGGTTTGTGACCCTCGCGGGTTTGTAACCCTCGCTGGCAGCGGCATATATAAATATATTTAAATAGTATAGGAAATCCTATGTTTTTCCTATGTAGCCGCGGGTTTTTAAACCCGCCCCATGGCCGATCTTCCGGTCGGCATCTACAGTAGTCCGCACTTGCGGCGCTTTGTTCAACAAGCGGTTTTCGCCTTTCATCCGGTTTATACAGTCCCCAATTCTTTAAGCGCCAGTTTCAATTCTTCCGGGTTAGGAGCCACGCCGTGGTATTTTACTTGATTTTCCATAAAAGATATACCCTTGCCCTTTACAGTACGCGCAACTATTAAGCTGGGCTTATTCTTTACTGTATCCGCCTTATCCAAAGCATCGACAATTTCCGCTATATTATGGCCGTTTATTTCCTGTACTTCCCAGCCAAATGCGCTCCATTTATCGGCTAAGGGTTCAATCGACATTATATCTTTTACGCGCCCGTCAATTTGCAGCCCATTATTATCTACCAGCGCACAAATATTATCCAGCTTGTAATGGGCGGCGCTCATAGCCGCTTCCCAAACTTGTCCTTCCTGAAGCTCGCCGTCTCCCAATAATACATAGATTTTAGTATTATGTTTGTCCAGTTTAGCCGCTAAGGCTATACCGTTGCCCATTGATAATCCCTGCCCTAGGGAACCGGTGGATACTTCCACCCCGGGCGTAAGAGGGCTGTAGGGGTGCCCTTGTAAGATACTGCCTGCCGAGCGCAGGCTCATTAATTCTTTGTGATCAAAATATCCGGCATGAGCCAGCGCCGCATATAATGCAGGCGCCGCATGCCCCTTGGAAAGGACGAACCTGTCGCGGTCTTCCCATTCGGGATTATTGGGGTCATGGCGCATTTTATGAAAGTATAGCGCGGTGATGATGTCAGCGGCCGACAATGAACCGCCCGTATGCCCGGAGCCTGTATTGGCCAGCATTTTAAGGATGTCGATTCTTAGCTTTCGCGCAATTTCTTCCAATTTGGATATTTGGTTGGCATTAATTGGCATTCATTACTCCCATTAAATTTTTATTCTTATTTTTTTTTATTGTTTTGATTATTTATTTTTTTTTTAACATAATAAAACAAAAAAAACCATACTACAAGCCCTATTTATACTTTAACAGTACAGGAATGGCCTGTTTCATCCTGTGTAGCTGCCGACGTTCAATTTGCATCGGCTTTATAAAGACGTCTAACAGGCCGACCAAAAGTCGGCGTCTACAGCAGCAACAGCACATGTATCCCCAATTTAGTCCAAAGGGGAATATTCTATATTTAAGTCCTCAGCAACTTCCCTGCAAGTAAGTTTGCCATTATAAAGATTTACACCTTTAGCTAAAGAAGCATCGTTCTGTATGGCTAGCTCTATACCTTTGTGTGCAATATCAACTATATATGGCATGGTTACATTCGTTAGGGCAAAAGTGGAACTGCGGGCTACTATGCCGGGAATATTGGCTACGCAATAATGAATTACCCCGTCTACTATATAAGTAGGCTCGCTGTGAGTAGTAACCTTGCAGGTTTCAGTGCAGCCGCCTTGATCTACGGCCACATCTACAATCACGCTGCCGGTTTTCATTTTCGATACGTGCTTTCTGCTCAGCAGCCGCGGCGCCTTATGTCCCGGAATGAGGACGGCTCCGATTACCAGATCGGAATTTATTATAGAACTTTCGATATTATGATTGTTGGACATAAGAGTGGTTACTCTGCTGCCGAAGATATTTTCTAAAAAGCGCAGGCGCTCTAAATTTTTATCCAGCACAATTACTCTGGCTCCAAGTCCGACCGCCATTTTGGCTGCATTCAGTCCCACGATTCCGCCGCCGATAATGGTTACTAGCGCGCGCTGCACCCCGGGTACTCCGCCCAAGAGCATGCCGCGGCCGCCGTTGTCCTTTTGCAGGCAGTTCGCGCCCACTTGAATGGACATACGACCGGCAATCTCGCTCATGGGGGCAAGCACAGGTAAGCTATGGTTATCTAATTGAATTGTTTCATAAGCAATACCTGTAATCTTTTTGGATAAAAGCTCTCTGGTAAGTTTAGGGGCGGCGGCTAAATGCAGGAAAGTAAATAGAATGTGTTGTGGTTTTAAAAGCGGATATTCGGCAGGTAACGGCTCTTTTACTTTTAGTATTAATTTGGCTTGTTCAAATAATTGTTCTTTATCCTCAATAATGTGCGCTCCGGCTGAAATGTATTCATCATCGCTTATGCCGCTTCCAGCGCCGGCTTTACTTTCGATTAAAACTTTATGCCCCAAATCCGCCAATTCTTTGACTCCGGCCGGCACGATAGCCACCCGGTATTCATTGTCTTTTATTTCTTTAGGGATTCCGATGTTCAATTTTTTTTATTACCTCTTTTTTGGGGTTTACCTGTCAATTTTGTCCGAATTACCGGTATTTGATTGACAATAGAATAATTGTTACAAATCTCCCCCCATTTTTTGCCTTTGTAGATGCGGGTTTTAAAACCCGCTACCTACCGGCGACAGGCCGACCTAAAGGCTGGCATCTACAGCAACCAGCGCCAAAGGTGCGTTAACTCCCGAATTGTTCGGGTTAATTTCCTGTTCGTCCGAAACATTCCTTTAGTAATTGCAGGGCATATTCATCTTCATCCCGATTTTTAACCTTTTTTAGCTGCGGAGTATTTTTAGCGGTATCTTTCATTTTAGCCATTAGTTTGTTGTTTAAGCGTTTAAGTTTAGCGCTTATAATTGTATCTTCAGGGCGTAAGTTCAATACAGAGGCATATAATGTAGCCAGTTTCTGCTGGATTTCTTAATTACTCGGTTGTTTTTTGTATGCCAGTTCCATCTCTTGTTGAGCCTCATCCAGTTGTCCTTCTTCCTGCAATATTTCTCCTAAGCATAAATGCCATAACGGGGCCTCGCTTCGGTTGGAATTCTGTATTTTCTGTTGACATATCTGAATAAGAAATTCCACTCCGTCTGGACGCTTAAGTTGTATGTAGATATTTGCTAATGCAGGATATATACCGCGCCTATCAGTATCTTTTTCTAAAATCTTTTCATAAATAATTCTGGTTTTGTCGTATTCTTTGTATTTTAAGTAATGAGTAATGATCTGAGAAGGGATAATAAGCTTGGTAAACATAAAATAGGCGGCTACGAAAATAATCAAAAGAGAGATTAATTTAACCGGATTTAGGACATAATTTATAATTTTTCCCCAAGCGCTTACTTTGCCGCCCAACTTTTTAAGTTGAGCGAGTCCTATTTTAGCTTGTTCGTGTTCAGAATCCAATTTAAGTACGTTTTGATAAAGCGCTGTGGCTGTTTTAAAATCATCCAAATTTTTGGCTTGTTCGGCCTGCTGCATAAATAGATTAATTTTTTCATTAAAGCGATGTTCTGAAATTATTTTTAATTGTTCTTTGGCGCCGGCATGTTCGCTGTCAATGCGGATTACATCCTTAAATTTTTCTTCGGCATCATTCCATTTTTGTGTGTTGACTAATTCTATGCCTTTAGCATAGTAATAGCTTATTTTAGCCAGATCATTTTTTTCCTGGGCTAATTTATGATTTGGATTAAGCATTAATATCTTGGTAAATTTGGAAATAGCCGTAAGCCAGTCTTCTTTTTTCAGACTAAGCAGTCCCTCATGATAAAGCTTATTCTCAGTGTTTTTTTGGGATTGAACATTGATGGTGCGCTGAATTTCCTGTTCACGTGCGGATATTTTTTGTTTTTCCGCTCTTGTAGTTGCAAAACCTCTGGCTAAGCCCAAATAAGATATGGCGTCTTTCCATCTTTTCCGGGCCATAAAATTCCGGCCCTTATTGTATAACTTATTAAATTGAATTTTTTTGTTGGCAATTTCAATTTGTTCATTGGCGCCGGGATGTTGCGGGTCTAATTTCAATACTTCTTGGAATTTATCAGCGGCTGCTTTAGCTTGTTGTTTTTTAAGCAGCGCCACTCCTTCATCGAATAACCTTTCAGCTTTTTGTTTGGCAACCGTATCTTCTTCGGATAATTTCCATACATTCTCTAAATTATAGCTGGCCTGAATATAGCCGGGATTTATATCCAGCGCTTTTTTGAAATTGGCAATAGCATCTTCATACCGCCCCATTATTTTGTAAGTAAGTCCCAAGGCATTATAAGATTTTATAAATTGTGAATTTGCTGTAATGGCCTTATTAAAATAAATGACAGCCTTATCGTACATAGCTCTGTCACGGTAAAGCAGTCCTAAATTATGGTAAGCATATTCCGGGGTTTTATAGTTTGGGGTTGCAAGGGCTTTTTGGTATGATTTGACGGCTTTTTCATACCGCCCCTTTTTCTTATAAATTATACCAAGATTATTGTGTATATCCGGATCATTGGGGTCTAATCGGCTGGCTTTTATATAATATTCTATTTTTTTATCCAAATTTGGTTCACGAAAAGCCCTATTAAACCAATAAGAAGTATCTTTAGGGGCAGCCATAGACATAGTTATGCCTATGGCAAACACATGTAAGCTTAAGGTTAATACACAGAACAGGTAAGTTATCTTATATTTAGCTAACTTTTTATTCATCAAACGATTTAAATCAGTGGTATAAATGTTTAAAACAGCACAAAGCGTCCCTTTTTATTTAGAGGCTGTGTTGTAACTGCCTATAACCTGCAAAATGCTCTCAATCTATCATTCCTGCGGAGGCAGGAATCCAGCCTTTTCAATAATTTATGGATTACTGCCTCCGCAGGAATGACAGGAAAAATCGGAGTTAAGAATCTCCTCGCTATTGTGGGGGGAGATTCTTCGGCCTTAAGAATGACAAAAATGGATAACTTTACCATAGGTGGCAAGTTATGTTAATTAAGTCTAACGTGAGTTCGACATAAGAAGAGTAGAATATTATTACAGATTAAGTAATTGACGTAGATTTACTGTAGGGGCGGCGGCTTGTCCCCCAATGCCATTAAGTTAAGCTTTATACTATAATGAAAAGCTTTTTTTTGTCTGTCATTCTGAGGCTGGAAGCCGAAGAATATACTTGCTACGTGGGTAAATTCTTCACTTCACTCCGTTTCGTTCAGAATGACAATTTCCTTAACTTAATGGCATTGGGCGCATCCCCTCCCAAATCACGGGCGGGGACAAGCCGCCGCCCCTACAGTTTAATAAATTCAACAACTTTTATATCGAACTCACGTTAAGTATACATAAAACACCAACTAGCTGATATATTAAAACATTTTAGTTTTTCTTAATTAGTTATAATATTTTTAGCGGGGTCAGATTAAGAAATCTGACCCCCAAAGCCTAGTTGCCGGATTTGAGAATCCGACAACACAAACTATAGATATTTGTGCAATGATGTTTATACACAATACACAAAAAAAACCTAACCGGACGCTACTACCCGTCCTTATCTTATGTAACTATAAAATTTTAAAGTTTTAGGAAAAAATCAGAGGGGAATTTATACCAATTACCTGCGGTGGAGCAACCACCTTTTTAACTTATTGTTACAAATAAATACGCACTGCTACCTGCTATTGCAACAGCGGGACTGGCTTTGTAATATTAATTAGTTACTACTTAACTATATTATACGGTTACAAAATACAGCAATTAATCTATCTATCTAATATGAGTAATGCAAAATATCTTTTATTCCTAATTAATTATAAGTTTAACTCTTTGCCAAATATTTGTCAAGCATTCCTTATTACTTATGTGTCACCCAGAACAAAGAAGCGCTTTTTTTGTTTATTCTTTGTATTTTACCATTGAAATTTGTTCTCAGTACCGGAGCATAAGCGCCCTATATTTGCGCGGTGCTTTACTATAACCATTAAAGAAACCGTAATGGTAAAATAAATCAATACATTAGGAATATGCTGTAATAATACATATTTTTGGAACAATACTGCCAGCGGCAGACTTACCGCCGCTGCGATTGATCCCAGTGATATATATTTTGATGGCAAAAAAAAACCTAAAAATACCCCAAAGGATATAATTATAGAAACAGGCGTTAAATAAAGAAAAACCCCCAAACTGACAGCGATTCCTTTGCCGCCTTTAAAATTATGATATATAGTAAAAATATGCCCCAAAATAGCTGATAAAGCAGCCAGCACACCTATCAGCATAAGCTGTTCTTTATTATTTATACCATAAATTACAGCGATATTACAAACCGTATAAACTGCCAGATAACCTTTTAATATATCCAAAAATAAGACTATAAGTCCCGGCGTGCGTCCCAGCATCCTAAAAGTATTACTGGCGCCTAAATTACCGCTGCCGAATTTGCGTAAGTCCATTCCCTTAATTAATTTTCCGGCCAGATAACTAAAGGAAATAGAGCCTGTCAAATATGCGCCGAACATACCTAATATTATCAGTATAGTAAATGTAGACATATTAACTTCCCCGCAATACCTCTTTTATAGCTGAAATAAAGCGGCGGTTCTCACCTTCCGTACCTACAGTCACCCTGATATATTGACTAAGCCCGTAAACGTACATACTGCGTACGATAACCCCAGTTTTGAGCATATCCTGATAAACCTTGCGGGCATCTTGTTTGGTGTTGATTAAAATAAAATTTGCCGCCGAAGGCACATATTCAATACCTAATTTATCTAATTGCATGTACAAATATTTGCGGCCAATGCTGACCAATTCTCTGCTGCTCTCTATATGCTGCGTATCTGTAAGCGCAGCGAGCGCGGCCGCCTGAGCCAGTGAATTTACATTAAATGGCAGGCGTACCCTGTTCATATATTCAGTTAGTTTAGTACAGGCAATACCATAACCTATTCTTAGCGCCGCTAGGCCGTATATCTTTGAAAAAGTACGCAAGGTAATGATATTTCTGCCTTGGCGAATATAAGCGATACTGTCCGGGTAATCCTCGCGGTCCACATATTCATAATATGCCTCATCCATTACTACTATTATATGCGGCGGAATATTTTTTATAAACCAGTCAAATTCCGCTCTATCCACCATTGTGCCCGTAGGATTGTTTGGATTGGCAATAAAAATTAATTTTGTTTTTTCATTTATAGCCTGCGCCATAGCCTCCAGGTCATAAGTAAAATTCTTAAGCGGCACCGGTATTCCGCATATTCCAAAAGCCTTGGAAACCAGCTCGTATTCCACAAAAGTGCAGTCGCCGTATAAAACCTCATCGCCGCGATTTAAAAAAGTACGGCAAATTACTTCAATCAACTCATCCGATCCATTACCAAAAATAATCTGCTCAGGACTGAGACCCAATTTGGGGGCAAGAGCCTGTTTTAGATAAAAACAATTGCCGTCTGGATAACGATGTATCTCGCCTAATACTTCTTTAATAGCGGATACAGCCTTAACCGATGGACCCAGCGGATTCTCATTAGAAGCAAGTTTTATGGCGCCGGCTATGCCCAGCTCCCTTTCTAACTCACGAATAGGCTTGCCGGGATTATACGCTTTTAAATTTTTAATATACGGATTTATTATCTCTTTCATATTATTCTTTCTTATAAGTTGAACATTCTAACAAGTTGCATTTAACAGACAAAACCATGAGGAACCCTTCTTTCAAGAAGGGTTTCCCCCAAGGTTTTTATCTGTTATAGATTCATATTGTTGTTTGAGTTTAGTTTTATTATTTGGTTTACTAGTCCTAGTGAGTATTTTTCAATATCCAGTACCAGTATTTCTACTTTATGTACAAAATAGTTGTAAGCCACCAAAGCCGGTACGGCAATACCCAGACCGCAGGCTGTAGTGATAAGCGCCTCAGAAATACCGCCGGCTAAAGCGCCTGCTTGTCCTACACCTTGAACCGATATTACCCCAAAGACTTTAATCATACCTGTAACCGTTCCCAGTAAACCCAATAGCGGGGCTATACCGGCGATAGTTCCCAGTATGATCAGATTTTTCTCTAAAACCGGTATTTCCTGACGTCAGGCGTCCATAATAACAGTACGTATTTCTTCGCGCTGCTCTTTGTAATTATCAATGCCGGCTTTGATTATATTAGCCAAGGGTCCGCTGTTCTGGTTACAGACCTCCTCCACTAATTGTAATTTTCCTTCCTTAATTAGTTTGCCGACTAAATTTACCAATTGCGGTAAAAATATCTTCTCGCGTTTTAGATTTATACTTCGCTCAAATATGATGGTTAAAGCAATTATAGAACATATGAAAAGCGGAATAATTAATAATCAGCCCTGCCTGAAAATTTCAAAAATTGCACTCATTAATGCTTTGTTCCTGTTTTCGTTATATGTTTTTAACGTATGGGCGTTTAAAACCCAATACTGTTGACTAAAAGAATATTAAGTACGAAAATAGCGCTTCTTAGCCTGTCATTCTGAGGCCTTTGGCCGAAGAATCTGTTTCCATATGCGGGTAAGATTCTTCATTCCGCTTTGCTTCATTCAGAATGACAGCTCCTAGCCGGAATTAGCAGGCTTTAAATTATACCAGAACGAAAAAACCACGCCTAATGATTTGCGCTGATAATCAGATGGTAATTCAGGCATATCTCCTACGCTTTCTATTGCATTTAGCGCAGCATTATCCAGCGATTTATTGCCGGATGATTCCCTTATTTTTATATCTATAATCTTACCGTCGTGCTTAATCCTGAAAGTTATTACCGTACGACCGGTTACGCCCATACGCGCGACATATGGCGGATACCAGCCGTCGGCTACTCTGCGTTTTATTATTCTGCCATACCATGTATAGTGAAAAGTCTCGTCATCGAAAATAACTTTACTATTACCCAATAAATTGGCTTTTTCGCTGTATTTGTCAAAATCTACATATTTATCTAAATTCGCCAGTATCTCATCCAATCCGGGTTTTGTTTTATCTGCTGATTTTTTTTCGGCTTTCTTCTTTTTTAACGATTTTACGAACAGTTCCTTTGTATTATATTCCTTTACAGGAAAATCATCCAGACTTTTTTGAATGATTTTATCTTTTTTATGAGTTTTTTTTATCTGCTTTTTTTTGTTCCGCAGTTTAGTTTTTTTAACAGAGTAGGGTAGGGGGGTGATTAATTTATTTTTTGTTTTTTTCTTGTTTTCCCCTGTTGATTCTTT
The DNA here is from genome assembly GCA_024276125.1 of bacterium. Taxonomy (GTDB): domain Bacteria; phylum SZUA-182; class SZUA-182; order SZUA-191; family JAJRXT01; genus JAJRXT01. Next base: position 6,575 of record JAJRXT010000097.1, on the reverse strand, counting down.
TTTGTTTTTTTTCTTTATATATCCATCCTTATTAATACTTAATTTAGCGGTTTTATCTATCGGAGTATCATTAATATGATGACGGATTCTTCTTTTAACCGGTTTTACTTTGGGTTTAACTTTAGGCTGCGCTTTAATCTTAACCGGTTTTGGTTTTATAGGCAATGGTTTTTTAGGTTTATGGATAACCGGATTTATTATTTCAAAGGTAAGCGGCTTTGCCGCTTTAGGCTGCGTTTTTAGTATCGGCGCTATAAGAAATAAAATAATAATATGCAATAAAACAGAAATAACCAGATAACGGTTAAACCAACTTAAGCGATAACCCTTCATAACCAATACAGCATGTTAAAGTAATTATTCATTTTTTTGCGGCAGCTAAACCGGCGGCTACAAAATCCTTAAAAATGGGATGCGGATTGCGTATATTGGATTTAAATTCCGGGTGAAACTGACAGGCCACAAACCAAGGATGTTCAGGCGCTTCTATTATTTCCACCAATTTATCACCCGGTGATAAGCCGCTAAACGACAATCCCGCATCAGATAATTGTTTGCGGTAATCATTATTAAATTCATAACGATGCCTGTGCCGCTCTCCAATTTTAACCTTTTTATACGCCTTATATGCAAAGGAATTCTTTTTGAGATTACAGGGATATTCCCCCAGCCGCATAGTACCGCCTTTATCTTCAATATCTTTTTGGTCAGGTAAAAGGGCGATTACAGGATGCGGCGTATCTTTATCGAATTCGGAGCTGTTGGCTTTTATCAATCCGCATACATTGCGCGCAAATTCAATAGCGGCGCAGTGCATTCCCAAACAGATTCCCAAAAAGGGGGTGTTATTTTCACGCGCATAGCGTATAGCCGCTATTTTACCCTCTATTCCGCGATTACCGAATCCGCCTGGTACAAGTATACCATCAGCACTCAAAAGATGCGCTTTAGCGCCGTCTTTTTCGATATCCTCGGCATCAATCCATTTTAAGTTTACTTTTGACTGGTTGGCAAGTCCTCCATGGGTTAAGGCTTCGCCTAAACTCTTATATGAATCCTGTAAGTCGATATATTTACCCACTATTACAATATTAACCGAATATTTGGGATTTGTAAGCCGATTAACCAAATCCTCCCATTCCCTAAGATCATTTTTATTAACCTTGCTTTTTAGCCCCAATAGTTCTACTATAATACCGTCTAATCCTTCTTTTCTAAAAACTAAGGGTACCTGATAAATATTATCCACGTCTTTTGCGGTAATTACCGCTTTTTCCTTTACATTACAGAACAGGGATATTTTGGATTTTATTTCTTTAGATAAAAAGCGGTCAGTACGGCATAACAGTATATCGGGCTGAATCCCTATCTGCATCAGCTCTTTAACGCTATGTTGCGTAGGTTTGGTCTTAAGCTCTCCGGCGGCGGCTATATAGGGGACTAATGTTACATGTACATACAGCACATTTTGCCGGCCTACGTCATATTTAAACTGGCGGATAGCCTCTAAAAAGGGCATGCTTTCTATATCTCCGATAGTACCGCCGATTTCCGCTATAACTACATCCACTCCGGTTGATAGTTTTAGTGCGCTTTGCTTTATCTCATCAGTAATATGCGGCACTACCTGTATAGTTTTACCTAAGTATTCCCCGCGCCGCTCTTTGTTTATTACCGAAAGATAAATGCGCCCTGTGGTTACATTATTTGCTTGAGTTAAGCGGGCGTTGGTAAATAGCTCATAATGACCCAAATCCAGATCGGTTTCAGCGCCGTCGCGGGTTACGTATACCTCTCCATGCTGAAAAGGACTCATTGTACCCGGGTCTATATTAAGGTATGGATCAAATTTTAAGAAGGTGACTTTAAATCCGCGGCTCTCCAATAGACAACCTATAGAAGCCGAAGCCAAGCCCTTACCCAAAGATGAAACCACCCCGCCGGTTATAAAAATATATTTTGTAGGCATTTTTCTCCCTCAAATTTTGTATTTGCCGTCAAACATAAAGATAAAGTATTTTATTGATATTTTCAAGGAAAAACTGTTTATAATCAGGCTGGTTAACTTCATTTTGAAGGGCGTTGGAAGTATTGTTTTGTTAAAAATACTATTATATTGTTCAAGTAGCGCTTGAAATTTAATTTTTTATTAGCTATCATGTTTAGATACTATATGTTGTATACTATAAACTATTTTTTAACATATATTGCACTGAGGGTGAAATGAAACACTGCGTAAATAGGTCGGTAAGACCAAGAGATATTCTCAAAATTTCACTATATAGCTGGGTAATTTGGACGTTTTTCTCAGATTTTGCTTATGCCTATATCGATCCGGGTACATCCGGTTTTGTTTTTTCATTTTTAGGACAAATACTTGCGGTAACTGCTGTATTTTTAGGCGTTTTTTTTAGGCCGGTTTTTAGGTTTATGAAATATTTATTAGGCAAAATAAAAGAATATCCAAAAATTTCTATACCAGTATTAATTGTTATTTTATCAGCAATCCTGTTTGGGTGATATAAATTATTATCACCATTTTTTAGCACATATAGTGAGGAAGGTACGCCAATGGTACAATTGCAAGGCAAAAAGGTTCTTTTTATTGGTATGGACTGACTTGATCCAAAAATTATAGGGCGCCTGATGGATGCCGGTGAATTACCAAATTTTTCCAAATTACGTAAAAGCGGAAGCTATTCACCCATGCAGACCAGTAATCCCGCTCAAAGCCCGGTTGCCTGGTCGTCTATGGCTACCGGCTGTAACCCGGGCAAGCACGGTATTTTTGATTTTATAAGGCGCGATCCTAAAACGTATCTGCCTGATCTGGCGATTTTAAAATTTAGAAAAGAAGCCCTGCATGCTATGTATGAACCGGTGCGTAAAGGAACAGCCTTTTGGGAGATTACGGCGGCGGCCGGTATCCCAAGCGCTATTATCCGCTGGCCGATAACCTTTCCCCCAAAAGACAATAAAGCCAAGGTATTTGCCGGATTGGGAGTGCCAGATATAAAGGGCAGTTTGGGGAATTATAATTTTTACACCACCACACCGGTACCCCAAGACGATGAGGGCAAACATAAAATTATTGTAGTTGCCGATACTGAGACTATTAATACCGAAATTATTGGACCTCCAGTGGGCGGTATAAAAAGAAAAACCGCTAACCTGCCTTTAACCATTAAAGTTGATAAGGCCGGTAAACAGGTTAGTTTAAAGATAGACGGCTCTAATATTACCTTAAAAGAAAAAGAGTGGAGCGATTGGGTTGAATTAAAATTCAAACTGGGTTTTTTCAAGAAAGTAAAGGGTATTGCAAAATTTTATTTAACCAAAACCGATCCATTACAACTTTATATCAGCCCAATTGAGGTACACCCCAAGGACCCGGTATTTAAGTTTACTAATCCGGATGAATATGCTGCGGATTTGGCTGAACGCATTGGGCTTTATCATACATTAGGTATGCCTGAAGACACCAAGGCGCTAAGTGAGGGACGATTCGGCGAAGAGGCTTTTTTGGAAAGTTGCAAGCAGATTATGCACGAGCGTGAAGAGATGTTATTCTATGAGCTTTCGCACTTTGATCAGGGAGTCTTAGCCTTTGTTTTTGATACCACCGACCGCATTCAGCATATGTTTTGGCGCTTTGAAGACCCGGAATTATTCGGTACGGATAAGGCGGATTACGAAAAATATAAAGATGTAGTGGAAGATTACTATCGCTGGATGGATAAAATCTTAGAGAAGATTTCTAAATATGTAGATAAAAATACCACCTTAATTGTTTGCTCTGATCATGGTTTTTCATCTTTCAGAAGGGCTATGCACGTTAATTCATGGCTGGTGGAAATGGTTATATGACGCTTAAATCCACCACTGCTGCCCAAAGAAAAGACAACACACTATTTTCAGATGTAGATTGGAGTAAAACCAAGGCATATTCTATAGGCTTTGGAAGCGTTTATCTGAATCTAAAGGGTAGAGAAAAACACGGCAGTGTTCCTGCAAATCAGGCAAGGCAAGTAAGTAAGGAAATAGCTCAAAAAATGAAAGAATGTACTGATCCCCTAACCGGTATTAAAGCTATAAAGGAAGTTTATTTGCGCGATGATATCTATTCAGGCCCCTATGTAAATGATGCGCCGGATTTGATAATAGGCTTTAAACCCGGCTATCGTGTTTCCTGGCAGACAGCTATCGGCGGCGCTCCGGCGGGGCTGTTTGATGATAATTTTAAGGCATGGAGCGGCGATCACTGTATAAACCCGAAGGCTGTACCCGGTATTTTATTTGTTAACCGTAAAATAACAGCGACTAATCCCCAAATAATAGATATAGCGCCTACTATCCTGGATGTATTGGGACTGGCCGTACCCGATGAAATTGACGGGACATCTTTGTTTGCCGCAAGGTAAAGGAATATAATGAAACAATTGGTTAAAGCCTCGGTTATACTGCTTGTTGCCCAAATATGCGCTATGGCGTTTAAGCTGGTTAATACCAAATTTTTAGCTGTCTTTTTGGAACCGTTTGGCTTGGGTATATTCAATCAAATAGCTTTTTTTTATAACTGGATCAGGATAGTTACCACTTTGGGAACCAGACAGGGGGTTACCAAATATGTCAGTGAATATTACGCAAATGGCAAAAATGAGGAAATAAAGAGTATTATAGTTACTTTATTTTGTCTGTTGTTTTGCGTAAGTCTGGTTGTAGCTGTAATTTGTTTTATATTCTCCGGTCAAATAAGCAGCCTTTTATTAAATACGCCAGAATACGGTTATTTAGTATCTTACCTGCCGTTTGCCATTCCACTTACCGTATTAACCACCTTTACGCTTAGTTTGTTTGACGCCTTTAGGATTATAAAGCAAATCGGTACTTTTATGGTCATAGATGCTGTTTTAGGCGTAGTTGCCCTCATTCCTTTGATTTATTTCTGGAAACTGGAAGGCGCTATTGTAAGCATTATTATTCTGGGCGCTTTTCAATTGTCGGTAGTCTATATTATTTATCGGTATTATGTTCCGGTAAGAGTTCCGCTTAGTTTTAAAAGCTTATCCAGATTTAATTTAAAGTCGATTTCTAAAGTAATTAATTATGGAACCGTAGCTCTTGGAATAGATGTGGTTACTTATTTGGTGATTACCATACTGTTTCGCCGGTTAATTATTACTCATCTAGGTATTGAGGGTAATGGCCTGTATTCCCCTGCATACGGCTTGTCCATACACGCTATGTATTTAATTCAGGCTACTATTTATGTTTATTCTTTTACCAAAATAAGCGAAGCTGTGGACTTATCCGTTGTACGTCTGGAAGTGAACAATCTATTGCGCGTAGGTTTACTTATTATGGCGCCGGTTTTATTTACGATGATTGTTTATAGAAAATTGATAGTATCATTGCTATATACAAGTGCATTTATGCCGGTTGTTCATATTATGCCAATTCAGTTTTTAGGAGATTTCTTTAAGGTAATAAGTTGGTCTATAGCCCTGCCGATATATGCCCGGGCGGATTTTAAGGCAATGTTTGCCTTTGGTATAGGAATAAATGTAATCTTCTATATTATCGCTTCTTTTGTTATTCCTGTATATGGTTTATCCGGCGCCGCTATTTCTTATCTATCTATGTACGTTATCAATTTTATATTAGCCTTTTTATATATGCGCCATTCAATTGGATTTAAATTGCAAAAAGATACCTTTACAACTATGCTGCTGTCCTTTTTGCTGCTTGTAATCGGCGGTCTGCTTGATTTGGAAATATGGCAAACCGTTTTGGTTTATCTTATACTGCTTGGCAGCTGGGGAATGTGTACTGTCGAGGCATGGGAAAGAAAATACATTTTAGAAAAAGCCGGTACATTCTGGCAGGATTATAGAAAAAAATAGATTTATAATCTCTTATTTTTACGAATAGCATTAATATATTCTAACATCTGTTCAATCTTTTTTTGCAAAGAATTACTTTTTGCACACTCTATTCGCTGCCGCTGTTTTTCAGGGGAGTCATTTTTCAGGCTCTGTTCAATCTTTCGTACAAAATCAGCATAATCATGCCCGATTTCATAATATTTTGCGGGCACGCCGCTAAAATTGGCGAAATTAGTGGAAACAATCGGCTTACCCATTATCAGATACTCAAAAAATTTTAACGGGACAGTCATTCTGGTATTCTCTTCATACTCAATATCATATGGCAGTATGGTTACATCCATAGAATTGATATAAGCGGGAACCATATGAATTTCCTTCTGTCCCAGCAAATGGACATTTTTATACTTATCTGCTAGGCTCTCCCATGCTTTCTTTTGCGCAACAGTGCGTAAAATTAATGCTCCTATCAGAACTACCGACCAGTCGGGGCGTTTTTTTGCAATATATTTTATTAATTTTAGATCAAGTTTGCTTTTTATCATACCAGCATAACCTATAATAGGTTTTTTTAGGTTTTTTATGTCTGCCGGCAAATAAAGAGGTTTTTTACAAAACATATCTGTATCTACGCCATGTAGCACAGTAAATGTATTGGCATTAAAGCGCTTTTTCTCTTTGGTTAGCTTG
>JAJRXT010000096.1 GCA_024276125.1 bacterium | reverse complement strand
TGGGACTGGAGCCGCAATATGTCAAACCAGCGGCTAAAGATAAAATAAGTACCAGCTTGATCAGGCGCTTGTTTGAGGGTAGAAGTTTTGAAAACATTTATTTATTAACTCACTTAAATTGTAGGGTGGAACAAGGCAAAGCCGGTTCCAGCACTCCCGACGAAGAGCAATTGCAGGTGTGGTGGGTCCGCAACCATGAATAACGTAGACCTAAACGTATCTTTTAGGTCTTTCATAATACGGGCTTGATCCACCCTACTTTTACTTCGCATATTACTTATAGCGCAAGGCGCTCCCAGGCATCATTACTGTACTTACCGCCCGGAAAGCGGGTTAATAGCAGCTTAAATAACTCGCGTGCTTCTGTTTTTTTATCCAACCGCAAGTAGGATTCGGCTAAATAATAAGCTGCGCCTTCGGCTGCATTCATGTAGGGATAGTTTATTATACAATATTGAAAACGCTTTATGGCGGTTCTATAATGTTTTTGCTTAAAATAAAAACGCCCTACATACAGCTCATGGTCGGCTAATGTGTTGCGGCAAATTAAAATTTTTTGTTGCGCTTTTTCATTTAATTCGCTTTTGGGATAATCGGCTGTAAATTTATTAAATTCTGCTATTGCTTTTTGAGTATTTTCCTGATCGCGGTCTATGGTTAATTTTTGCTTAAAATAGCTGTCGGCAAGCTGATATTGTCCCTTGGCCGCTAATTTGCTTAATGGGTGATATTTTAGCATCTCTTCATATCCGGCAATTGCCTCTAAATATTTTTCATCATAAAAGTAAGAATCGGCTATACCAATACGGGTTTGCGCCATAAGCGGGCTATCGGGGTATATGTCTTTTATCTTTTCATATAGTTCCCTGGCCGCTTCATATTCTTTTTTCTTAACCAAGGTATTAGCTTTGTCCAGATATTGATTATCCGTTAGGACAGGCGGAGTGGACGCACAGGCATAAAGCATTATAATACAAAGGGTAAGACAGATTAATATTGTCAGCTTAGGTAATTGGATAAAGCGCAAAAGGTTTTTTGATCCTCTCGCCCCTCTGGGGAGAGAGTTAGAGAGAGGGGTAAATAAGAAAGAATCCCCCTCACCTTGATCCTCTCCCCCCGGGGAGAGGGGTAATATTGACAATTTATTTATCATTTGTTTTATCCATTTCCCGTCTTAATGATAAAATGAATTCCCCGGCTTTCTTTATAAGCGCATCCTCATCGGCAAGATTAGATTCAATAATATTAATAAGCGCGCTGCCTACAATAACCCCGTCGGCACAAGCGGCTATTTGTGCGGCTTGTGCGGGGGTGGAAATACCGAAGCCTACCGCAACCGGCGTATCGCTTTGATGCGATATACTCTCTACCTGAGATTTTATTCCGTCGGCTAAGCTTGTGCGGGCGCCGGTGATACCGGTTAATGATACATAGTATATAAATCCGCTCGAAGAGTTACTTATCAATTTAATACGTTCCGGCGTGCTGGTGGGGGCTAAGAGGAAGATTATATCCAACCCGTATCTATCAGCAGCAGAGCGCAAGTCAAAAGCCTCTTCCGGCGGTAAATCGGGTATGATAAGCCCGTTTGCGCCTGAATCCACCGAATCTTTTACAAATTTTTCCACGCCATAGTGATAAACCAGATTGTAATAGGTCATAAATACAATCGGAATTTTGGATTTTTCTCTTATGCGAGTCAGCATATCCATGATTTTTGTAACATTTGCGCCTTTTTTAAGCGATCGCTGAGAGGAACGCTGAATAGTTAAACCATCGGCAATCGGATCAGAAAATGGAATCCCCAATTCTATAATATCGGCGCCGTTTTGTTCTAACTCCAGCAGCAGCCGGTAACTGGTATCCATATCAGGATCCCCTGCGGTGATAAAGGGCATCAGCGCCGTTTTTTTCTCTTTAGCCAGTCGGCGGAATGTTTCGCTTAACCTGCTCATTATAATATATCCCCCATAATTTAACTGACTTGGGTTACGTCTTTATCGCCTCGGCCTGACAGACAAAGTATTATAATCTCATCTTTTTTCGTATGCGGCGCCATTTTTTGTAAATAGGCTATAGCATGCGAGCTTTCCAGCGCAGGAATGATTCCCTCCAATTTGGATAAAAGATCAAATGCGCTTAGGGCTTCTTTATCTGTAATGCTATGATATTCAGCGCGTCCGGTATCTTTAAGCCAGCTATGCTCCGGGCCTACCCCGGGATAATCAAGACCGGCTGATATAGAATGAGCCGGTGTAATCTGCCCGTCTTCTTCCTGCAATAGATAGCTCATACTGCCGTGTAGAACGCCCAGCGAGCCGGCGGATAAGGATGCGGCATGTTTATTGGTGTCAACTCCCAAACCGGCGGCCTCGATCCCTATAAGTTTAACCTCAGAGTCTTCTATAAAGGGATAAAATAGTCCCATGGAATTACTCCCTCCGCCAACGCAGGCTGCCAGATAATCTGGTAATCTATTTTCTGACTGCAAAATTTGCGCTTTGGCTTCATTCCCTATTACCGCCTGAAAATCGCGTACTATCATAGGATAGGGATGAGGACCTACTACTGAGCCTATTATATAATAAGTAGAGCCTACATTGGTAACCCAGTCCCGCATGGTTTCATTGACCGCATCTTTTAGCGTCTGAGAACCGGATGTAACCGGATTGACCTTTGCGCCAAGTAAGCGCATGCGGAATACGTTTAGCTTTTGCCGGTCAATATCCTCCTGTCCCATGAATATCTCGCACTCCAGACCAAACATTGCGGCGGCGGTTGCGGTAGCTACTCCGTGCTGACCGGCGCCGGTTTCGGCTATGATCCTTTTTTTGCCCATACGCACAGCCAAAAGCGCCTGCCCTAAGGTATTATTTATTTTATGCGCCCCTGTATGGCATAAGTCCTCGCGCTTTAGATAAATTTTGGCGCCGCCCAAATATTTGGTCAGCCTTTTGGCATAATAAAGCGGAGTAGGCCGGCCTACGGCTTGTTTCAAATAGTATTGAAGCTCTGCTTGAAAATCGCTGTCATCTTTAAATTTATTATAATTTTCTTCCAATTCGGCAAGCGCCGGCATTAGGGTCTCAGGAACGTATTTCCCGCCGTATATACCGAAATGCCCCTTATTATCGGGAAGAGTCATAAATTTACTCCTAGTCATATAGTATATATATTTAAACTTTAAAATTAAAAAATAAGCTTTATAATGAAGGCATTATAGCAAAATTATAATCTAAGTCAAATTTTACTGCAAACCTGTTTTGACTATTGGGCAATAGTTTCATATAATGAGCTAAATTTATGTTTAGGAATTATGTAGGAGCGGCATCTTGCCGCGACCAAACGCCGTCCCTGCCGCGACATGTCCGCGACTGGAAGCCGCTCCTACAGTTGCCGCCATAGGCGGCCTAAATTTTTAAAAATAATTTGGGCAATCTATTGATTAAGGATAAATAAAATGAAATCAGATAAAGACATTGATAAAATTGTAGCTAAATATTTTGATAATGGATTTAATTGCGCCGAATCCGTATTACTGGCCGGCTGTGATATTTTTGGGTTAGAACAAGCGAATGTTCCGCGTATTGCGACTGCCTTTGGCGGCGGGTTATCCGGGGCGGGACATACTTGCGGGGCTATAAGCGGGGCGCTTATGCTGCTTGGACTGCGCTATGGAAGGGATAAGTCTGCTGAATTAGATAAAAAACGTAAGGTATACAGCTTGGTAGATTCTTTTTTAGCGGATTTTAATAAACAATTCGGCGATATTAATTGTAGGGCGCTAACCGGCGTGGATTTTAAAACCGAAGCCGGCGTAAAAAAATATAAACAAACCGTGCATCATGAAGTATGCGTACCGATTGTAGAGTTTGTAACCGGCTGGCTGGCTAAAACAAACAGCGTAGAGAACTAACCCGCAGGATTTACCGGTATTTTGGATTTTGGTATTATTATAACCTGGAGGCTGCAAAGATGCTGACCAATAAAATAAAAACAATGGTATTGGAACTAAATGTTGCAGATATAATCCATTTGGCTGAAATTCTTTTGGAAAGTTTGGACAAAACCGATAAGCAAATAGAGCAATTGTGGGTTAGTGAATCTGAGAGTAGATATCAGGCATACAAAGATGGCCGGGTAAAAGGTATACCTCTTGACCCTTCCTCCTCACCTCAATCCTCTCCCCAGGGGCAATACTGTTGACTTAATAAGGTAGCTGTCATTCTGAACGAAGCGAAGCGCAGTGAAGAATCTCCCCTTGCAATAGCGAGTAGATTCTTCGGCTTTCAGCTTCAGAATGACGGCTAAGAAATTTTTTTAACACAAAAGATTCATCGATGTTTCGGCTTGAGACAAACCGAAACATTGACCAATAAAATAAAAGCAAAGGAACTTGGAATTTTCAATTATATCATTTTTGTAGGGGCGGGTTTGAAACCCGCCCCTACAAGGTAAGAAAATAAACAAAATCATGTAAATAAAAATAAAGGAGAGCATATGCTTAATTTAGAACAAAAAATCAGAGATATACCGGATTTCCCAAAAAAAGGAATTATATTTAAAGATATTACTACATTATTATATGATCCGCAGGCATTTAAACAAGCCATAGACGCAATAGCCGTTAATTATGCAAATACTAAAATTGACAAAATCGCCTGTATGGAAGCCAGAGGGTTCATCTTCGGCGCGCCGCTGGCTTATAAATTGGGCGTCGGTTTGGCTATTATAAGAAAACCCGGTAAACTGCCCTATAAAACCTATCAAATGAGCTATGAACTGGAATACGGCGCTGATACCCTTGAAATACATCAAGACGCCATTTTGCCCAATGAAAACGTCCTGATAGTAGATGATTTACTGGCTACCGGCGGCACCACCTGGGCGGTTACAGAATTAATTAAAAAACTGGGCGGCAATATTGTAAGTCTTGCCTTTTTAATAGAGCTGACCTTTTTAAATGGTAAAGATAAGGTTAAAGATTATGATTTGTTTTCTATAATAAAATATTGAACATCAGGAGACAGGAGACAGGAGACAGGAGACAGGAGACAGGAGGCGGATGTTTCGGCTTGGGGGCAAACCTAAACATCCGAAAAAGGGAATCTAAATTAGATTCCTGCTTTAAAATCACTGCGGGAATGACATTTTTGGGTGACTTTTGCAAAAAACTTGAAGGTTTTTCCTTGGTTCTATTCTGACTCCTGACTTCTAAATTCTGACTTCTTATCTAATTTTCTTATTGAAAAAAAAAGGCATTTATAATATCTTATAGACACTTTTATATTTTATACAAAAATGATTGTTTATAAAAAAACTGACAGGATATTGTCAAGATAGGCGGGATAATGGCTGTATTAAAAAAGATTTTAATTGCAAACAGGGGCGAGGTTGCCTTAAGGATAATCAGAGCCTGTCAGGAACTTGGAATAAGAACGGTAGCCGTTCACTCTGAAGCTGATGTAGATGCCTTGCATGTTCGTTTTGCCGATGAAGATATTTGTATAGGACCGCCGGCCAGCCAGCAGAGTTATCTAAATATTCCAAGTATCATAAGCGCCGCAGAGATTACCGACGCGCAAGCTATCCATCCGGGCTATGGTTTTTTAGCGGAAAATGCACATTTTGCTGAAATATGCGAGACTTGTCAGATTAAATTTATAGGACCCTCCGCAGAAACAATCCGTCTTATGGGAGATAAAGCCCAAGCCCGCAAGCAGGCTCAACTGGCGGGAGTGCCGGTATTGCAGGGCAGCGGCAGTATTGATGATCCCAAAGAAGCCAGAAAAATAGCGCATCAAATAGGTTATCCGGTAATTATAAAAGCTGTAGGCGGCGGCGGCGGCAAGGGTATGCGTATAGTGCATACTGACGCCAGTTTTTTAAATGCTTTTATGACCGCTCAAGCTGAAGCAAGCGCTGCGGTTGGGAACGCATTGGTCTACATCGAAAAATTTTTAGAAGAGCCTAAACATATTGAAATACAAATTTTGGCAGATGAATATGGAAATATTATTCATCTAGGAGAGCGGGATTGCTCTATACAACGACGTTATCAAAAATTACTTGAGGAATCGCCTTGTGCAGTAATAAATCCTGAAATACGGCAAAAAATGGCTGATGCCGCTATAAAACTGGTTAAACAAGTAAATTACTTTAGCGCCGGCACGGTAGAATTTTTACTTGATAAGAATAATTTTTATTTTATGGAGATGAATACGCGTATACAAGTGGAACATCCGGTAACGGAAATGGTGACTAATATAGATTTGGTAAAAGAACAAATACGTATTGCCGCAAAGGAAAAACTGGCTTATAAACAAGAAGATGTAAAAATATGCGGGCATGCTATTGAATGCAGGTTAAATGCTGAGGACCCTGACAGGGATTTTATTCCGTCACCGGGTAAAATTACCGGATTCAATGTTCCGGGCGGACCGGGAGTAAGGGTGGATACGGCTGTATATACCAATCATGTTATTTCCCCTTATTATGATTCTTTAATCGCAAAATTAATTGTTTGGGGAAATGATCGGCCGGAGGCTCTTGCCAGAATTAAACGCGCCTTAAGAGAGTTCGTTATACAGGGAATAAAATCTACAATACCGCTTCATATTAGGGTACTTAGGAATGCAAAATTTCAAAGCGGAAATTTCACTACCCGTTTTATGGATAACTTTCTGAAATAATATAGGAGTGTGATATGGATAAGGACAAAATAGAGCAAATAAAAAATCAATTAATTAATGAAAGAAATAAACTTTTGACTGAATTAAATAATAATTTAACCGGTATACATCAGTCTCAGGATAAAGAAGAGCTGGCCGACTTTACTGATCAGTCTTCAATAGAATCCAACCGCAGCCTTTTTCTGAAGATGAAAGAAAGAAAGCGTAATCTGTTGATCAAAATCGAAACGACTCTGGACAAAATTAAAGATGAAACATTCGGGATTTGCGAAGAGTGCGAAAATCCGATAAATGATAAAAGACTGACAGCCCGTCCGGTAGTTACATTGTGTATAACATGTAAAACCGAACAGGAAAAACGTGAAAAAATGGGGCAGTATTAATTAAAACCGCTTGCAGCAAAGCGATCAGTCTTTTATGTTTTGGTATGTCTTATGTTTAAGCGCAGATGCTTCGGGGTGAGACACCCCGAAACATAGAAAGTCTGTCTGTCTGACATACAAGACGGGTTTAAAAAAACCGCATCTACAAATATAATCAGGCGGTTGCCTTTAGCTAACAGCCGCAAGATGAACATGCTTTGCTGGTGCAAGCGCCGCAGTCTGATGCTCCAGAGCTTGGCGTTAGGGATGTACCCCTTGAAATTCCCGCAAAAATAGAGAATTTTTTATTAATTCTGTCACTATTACAACCGGGACAGATAATTTTCTGACTATTATTTAATACTAATTTTTCAAAATCCTGCTTACAATCATTACATTTATATTCATAAATCGGCATAAAAATATACTCACCTTGATTTAATGCTAATAAAATTATTTCTGAGGTACTTTCTTCCAGTCGTCCAAGAATTTTTGCATACCCGCATCGGTTAATGGATGTTTAATAAGCTGTGATATAACTTTATATGGAATAGTGGCTACGTGAGCGCCGATTAAGGCGGCTTTTACCACATGGTTGGGATTGCGGATACTGGCTACAATAACTTGGGTGTCATAGCAGTAATTTTCATAAATGGTTACAATTTATTCAACCAGGTCCATTCCTACGTGACTTATATCATCTAATCTGCCGACAAAGGGACTCACATAGGTTGCGCCGGCTTTTGCCGCCAGCAGCGCCTGAGTGGGAGAAAAGACTAAAGTTACATTTATTGATATACCTTCTTGTTCCAATACCTTAACCGCTTTTAGCCCTTCTTGGTTTATAGGGATTTTCACTACGATTTGCGAGGCTATCTTTGCCAGCTATCTGGCCTCTTTAATTATTTCAGGCGCGGTCTGACTTACCGCTTCAACGCTTATAGGTCCTTCTACAATAGAGCATATCTCGGGAATAATATCTTCAAAGGCTCTGTCTTCTCTGGCTATTAAACTGGGGTTGGTGGTTACTCCGTCAACTAATCCCAAGGCGTGAGCCTCTTTAATCTCATCAATATTTGCGGTGTCAATAAAGAAATCCATTGTTGTTCCTTATCTGTAAATTGGTAAGATAATTATTGCGCTGGCCTATAAATTTTAAAATGGTTTATATCTTAATTAAATGGTAAATAAGCGGTATATATCTTTGTTTCTGTAATATGTTTTATGTTTGTCATTCTGAGCGCAGCGAAGAATCTCCTCGCACATGGGGGTAGATTCTTCATTCCACTTCGTTTCATTCAGAATGACAAGTATAAAAGCTATGTTTCTATAATAGGTTTTAATGTTTTTTTTACTGTCACCCTGAGTGAAGCGAAGGGTCTGCTTACGTAGGTTGAAAGATTCTTCGCTTCGCTCAGGGTGACAAATATAAATAACCTGATGTTGTTGGTATGTCTAATGCCGAAACATATTGCTTAGCGCCAAGTGTGTTTTGGGGTGAGTCCCCCGAAACATAACAGCCACCCTCCACCCTCTTTATGATTTAGGGCGGCTAAATAAGGTATTCAGCCGCCCTAAATTTTTAAAACAGAAAAGTCTTCCAGACCCTCTTTATATTTTATAGCGTAAAATTTGAATAAAATCAAGCATCTTTTTACATATCTTACCCGTATCTACATCTTGTTATCCTTACCATATCAAACACTATTTTTATTGCCGGACAGAAGCGGGAGCCAGCCCCTTTAATCAAGCTTAATCGCTATTGTTTCTATTGTTAGATTGCCGAAAAATATTTTGTCGTCATTGTCTGTAATGGTTATGACAATTTTTAGCGCTCCGGTCGGTTTTGCCGCTTTTTGAGAGTAGTCTTTTTCATTAAGATATATTGCATTTACATAGCGGTTAAATTTGACATGATTTAAGGTAATGCTCTCTTTTTCCGGTTTTTTTAATAAAATTTCCAATTCCGAAAAAGTATTGTGTTTAAGTTGGCTTAGCTTATTGTGAACAAGGGTAAGGGCTAAGTGTTTGGCCTGTATTTTTGCGAAAAGAGTTTTTCCCTTAATATAAGTTATACCTACAGCGCTTATTATAAGTAATGCGGTTATTAAAATTCCAAGTAAGCTGCCGGCAGCAGGCCTAGTTTTAATGTGCTTTGAGGTGTGCATAAGCTAACCTTGATAATTTAATCTGAATAAAGATTAACTTTATACCGGTAAGTTATGCACATATCATACTAAGCGCAGGAACACGTGATGCTATATTGGTCACTATTTTTTGATTAACAATAACCTACCAGAGCCGTTCTTCCACTCTGATAAGGCTTACCGCACCTTCAATTACATCGAGCGCTTGTAAGTGTCCCACCGCTTTTTGAATATTTTTCTCTTTGGATTTATCCACAATAATCACCAGCGGCACCAATAGTCCGCGTTTATTTTGTTTGGGGCGAGCTGTTTTTTGCTGTAATACAGACATGATATTTATGTCATTGCGTCTGAATACCGCCGCTATTTTTTCTAATACTCCCGATTCGTTTAAGGCGTTCAGCCTGAGGTAATAGGCGCTTTCCAAAGCCGCCATAGATTTTAGCGGGATACGCTTTATTTTGTGCGGAAAATATATTTGCGAGCCTCTGGCTATATTTATAATATCCGACATTATAGCGCAGGCTGTTGGATATTTACCGGCGCCGGGCGCGGTGAATGCGCCTTTTCCGCGTAATTCATCGTTAATTTGTATACCGTTTTCCACGCCTTCCAAGCGCGATAACAAATTATTTCTGGGTACTAAACAGGGATGTACTCTGGCTTCAAGCCGGTTATTTTCATAACTGGCAATGCCCAACAGCTTGATACGGTAATTAAGATTAGCGGCGAATTTTATATCTTCTAAGGTAATATTGCGGATGCCTTCGGTAAAAATATCCTCGCGGGTAACTGCGCAGCCAAAGGCTAAGATACATAAAATAGCCAGCTTATCGGCAGTATCATAACCGTCTATATCTAATGATGGGTCTTCTTCCGCATAGCCCAAATCCTGAGCCTGTTTTAATATAGGCTCCATTTCCTGCTGATGCTCCTGCATTTGAGTTAGGATATAATTACAGGTGCCGTTGAATATACCGGCCATATTGTTGATGCTGATAGCCGAAGACAGGCGTTCTATAATATCCTGAAAGCCGGTAACCGCCGCTCTGAATCCAAGGTACCGCCCGCTTTTTATGGCTTGTCTAAAGACTTCGGTACCTTTTACGGCAAGTACGGCTTTATTTGCGGTGATTACGTTTTTATTTTGCTTTAGCGCGCGCAGGGTATATGTACAAGCCGGTTCCACTCCGCCCATTACTTCAATTACAGTATTTATTTCCTTATCATTTAGAATATCATTGGGATTATCGCTTAATAGTTTAGGCTCAAGCTGAATTAATCTAGGTTTATTAACATTGCGTACTACGATTCGTTTTAGCTTAATGGCCACGCCGTATTTTTTCTCAAGCTCCGCGCCTTGGCGGTTAAGCAGTTCGGCCACGCCGCTGCCGACAGTACCCAAACCGAACATGCCGATGGTTACATTCTCTGTTTTCATATTATCCCTCATTTTGTTTTATTTATAAAAGATAAAACCTTGGGGGATAACCCTTCTTTTAAGAAGGGTTCCCCAAGGTTTGTATTTTATTTTAGGGGGGGAGGGGGAAATAGTCAAGTTTTTATAGTATTTGGACAGGGCTGTTTATTTTACCATCCGGTTATACTGAATAATTCAAATTCTCCGGTATATTCTTGCCAGTTTACTTGTACGTTATCTACTTTGGAATATGGAGAGCCTTGATAGCACCAGGCGAGCATTTGGGCTAGTTTTTCTTTTTCGCCTTCAAATACGGCTTCAACCGAGCCGTCGCAACAATTTTTCACCCAGCCGGTTAATTCCAAGGCTTGCGCTTTGTCACGGGTGTATGCGCGAAAAAAGACTCCCTGCACCCTTCCTGAAATAAATACATGTATTCTTTTAAAAGACATGGTTTTATTTTCCTTAGCCGTTATTAATTGTCATTCTGAGGCCGGAGGCCGAAGAATCTCCCCCCCCGAATAGCGGGTAGATTCTTCACTCCACTCCGTTTCGTTTAAGAATGACAGACTAGAGCATTCAGAATGACGGTTTTTTAGATACGTTTTTACGGCGTTTATTCTATAACCGTTTAAACAGGCTATTACCAAGAATAACCGCCAGATATACCGCACCGGCAAATACAATGATAACAGGACCGCTGGGTAGATCATAACTATAGCTGTAGGCAAGTCCTGTTCCAATAAAAAACATGCAGAATAGCGCCGCAAGCGCCATCATATGCCACAAGCGCTGCGAGAAATGTCCGGCTACAGCCGCAGGCAGAGTAAGCAGCGCAATAACCATTACAATCCCCACTACGCGCACCACAAGCACCACCGTAAGCGCAGTTAAACACAGCAGCAACAGATAATATGCGCCCGCCCGTATTCCGCGCATGCGCGCAAACTCCTCGTCAAAACATACGGCTACCAATTTGTTATAAAAGAAAATACTAATTCCCACAATCAATATATCCAAGCAGGCAATCAACCATAAATCACCTTTGGATATAAGCAGGATATTACCAAATAAATAACTCATCGGATCAATATAACCCGGAGTCTTAGCAATAAACAATAACCCAAGCGCCATACCGATAGCCCACAAGGCGCCGATTACCGTATCCTCTCTTTGCCTGGCGTACATGCTTACCAGCCCGATTATAACCGCCGCCGCAAGCGCCGCAGCCAGCGCGCCGTACATAGGGTCGCACCAGCTAATCCCTACTTTTAATTGTAAGTACAGCCCCAATCCGATTCCGCCAAGCACACAGTGGGAAATAGCCCCCGCTATATAGCTTATCCGACGCGTTACCACGTAAGTCCCGATAATACCAAAAGCTACGCTAGCCAGCATACCGGCAATAAAGGCATAGCGGATAAATGGAATATTAGGGTCAAAAAGAGCCGCTATAAATTCAGTCATGCGTATGCCCCTTTTCCGCACAGCGATGATCGTGACGCACTAAGCTGATATTTTTTCCGTACATATTCTGGATAATCTCACCGGTAATCTCACAGGTCGGATGAACAACCACTTCGCGCTTTACGCAAATCACGCTGGTAAAAATCTTGGAAATAAATCCCAAATCATGAGTAACCAGTAAAATTGTCATATGCGTTGATAACCTATGCAGCGTATCCAGCAGATTCTCTTCAACTAAAGCGTCAACATGGGCAAAGGGCTCGTCTAAAATAAGCAGCTCCGCCTCGCAGGCAAGCGCCCGCGCGATTAAAACACGTTGTTTCTGACCGCCGGATAAAGCGCTAAAAAGCCGCTCTGATACATCCGCAAGTTCCACCTCGTCCAATGCAGAGCGCGCCGCTACTTTGTCGGTTTTTTTGTATAATCCGCTTAAGCGGTATCCCAACCGCCCCATTAGCACAACGTCCATAACAGATACCGGGAATTGCTGATCATGCTGTACATACTGCGGGATATAGCCTATCTTAAGGCGTACTTGCTCCGGCTTGCGGCCAAATACGCGTACTTCCCCCTTATCCGGTTTTAGCAGCCCCAGTATAAGCTTTAAAAGCGTGGTCTTGCCCCCGCCGTTGGGACCGACTATACAAATAGATTCCAGCTCGCTGATTGTAAGGTTTACATTCTCTAAAACAATTGAACCATTGTATGAAAAATAAACATCTTTAATATAAATGACAGGCTTAGTCTGCATGTTATAGGTTCCTCTGTTATTCCATAATGCCTTTATCGGAATAACCTTAAGTTCGACTTCTTTCTCTTTGTAGCCGCGGGTTTTTAAACCCGCCCCTTTGGCCGAGCCTTTTTGGCCGGCGTCTACATGACTTATTTAAGCGCCTTTTCAATTTCTGCGGCTATCTTGTTCAGATTGTTAACTACATCCTTTGCCAATGGATTAATAGACACCACAGAACCGCCGATAGCGCCGGCTATAACCGATGCGCTTTTCTGGTAAAATTGGGGTTGTACGAATATTATCTTTATATTATTCGCCCTGGCTTTTGTAATAAACGCTGAGAGCTGTTTGGGCGTTGGGGATTTTCCTTGTATTTCCACAGCTTTTTGTTTAAGACCGTAGGCATCTGCAAAATATCCGAACGAGGGATGAAAAACGTAAAAATCTTTTCCTTTATAAGGTGATAACGCTTCTTTTATTTTTTTATCTATTGCATCAAGCTCTTTAATAAATCCATTTAAGTTTATTTCGTATTCTTTTTTATGACCTGGGTCTGCCTTAATTAAGGCATTTGCGATATTTTGCGCCTGAATTTTTATAAGCGGCGGAGCAAGCCAGATATGCGGGTCGCTTTTGACATTTGTGTGTGTGTCAGTATGATGCTTATCATGCTGATGCGCGCTCATCATGCGTTTTTTTATGCCCTATGCCGTATTTATAAATGGAAGCTGCCGGTGGGCGCCTTTAATTTTTTTCAGTAATTCCCGCTCAAATTCCACATCAAGTTTAAAATAAAGCTTAGCCCGGCCTAAAGCCATCATTTGTCTTGGGCTTGGCTCATACGTATGCGGATTTTGACCGGCGCCAACCAAGGTATGAACCCTGACATATCCTTCCCCTATGCGGGAGACAAAGTATGCCTGCGGCGGAATACTGACAAATACATCCAATGAACCGGCTGCGGCTGCGTACGTATTTGTAAATAATAGGCCGCTTAATATTAACATAAATGCAATAATAATTATATTAAGATGATAAATTTTCATAAAATATCCTTTATGTTTTATGTTTTATGTTTATGTTTCGGTTTGTCTCAAGCCGAAACGATATGGTAAACATAATTGTATAAAATAGCTGTTGATTTCTCTTACGAAAAAGATTATATTCTGTCATTCTTAAGGCCGTAGGCCGAAGAATCTGCTTTTATATGCGAGTAGATTCTTTGGTTGGCTTGCGCCTCGAGGCTGTGTCATAACTCAATTTCAGGTAGGTCGACTACCATATGCGGCAGGTAAGTTTTTGTAAACCTACTGTATATAGACGGTAAATCTTGTCAAAAGGGATTATGACACAGCCTCCTCCCTCAGAATGACAGTTATAAAAAGTCTTATGTTGTCCGTATGTCTCATGCCGAAACATATCTGCGGCGAGCAATTTGTTTCGGGGTGAGACGCCCCGAAACATAAAGACACAGTCCTTATAATAGCATAAAATCATTCTATTCTGTATTGAGTATAATAAACAGCCCAGAGAGAGCGCTTGACAAAGCTGGCAATATATCTTACCATATTATGCAGGAAAATATGCGTTTTGGATTAAGCGTAGGAATTGTCAGCCTGAGTGAAGCGAAGGGTCTGCTTACGCAGGTTGAAAGATTCTTCGGTTTTTCGGTCTTCAGAATGACAGCTATAGACAACCCAGTGTTTCGGGGTGAGACACCCTGAAACATAAATATTTTTACATTATAGACAGTTGTGACACGGCCTCTTCGATTAATAAGGGAGTATCTTGCCAGCAAAAGAACAGGTATTATTAGTAGGTTTAAAGTTGCCGGAGGTTAAAAATTATGAATTAGAAGACTCTCTGGACGAGCTGGAACAACTGGTTTGTACCGCCGGCGGGCGGGTTGGCGCAAGAATAGTACAAGAGCGTACAAAGCCGACGTCAGCATATTTTATCGGTAAGGGGAAAGCCGAGCATATACATAATGTCTGCGGTGAACTTGATGTAGATTTAGTTGTTTTCGATGATAATCTGACCCCGGGTCAGCAGCGCAATTTAGAGCGTATAATTAAAGCCAAAGTAATTGACCGTACCGGGCTTATTTTGGATATATTCGCTCAGCGCGCACACACTAAAGAGGGCAAGCTTCAGGTAGAACTGGCGCAGTTGCAATACTTATTGCCTAGATTAGTAGGTAAGGGGTTAATCCTATCGCGCTTGGGCGGCGGTATCGGCACCCGAGGTCCCGGTGAGACGCAATTGGAAGTAGACAGGCGCCGTATACGTACGCGGATTGCCAAGATCAAAAAAGATGTGGAAAGGGTGCGTAATCACCGCAGATTGTATCGCGAAAAGCGCCGTTTAGCGCCTATTCCGGTTATCGCTTTAGTGGGTTATACCAATGCGGGTAAATCTACTTTATTAAATGTGCTTAGTAATGCTGAGGTTGGTGTACAGGATAAGCTGTTTGCTACATTAGACCCGACTACGCGCCGCCTAAGACTGCCGAATGGTCAAATGGTGTTAATAACCGATACTGTAGGTTTTATAAATAAACTCCCGCATCAATTGGTGGAGGCGTTTAAGTCCACGCTGGAAGAAGTAACTCAGGCGGATATGCTTTTACATATAATTGATGCGGCTCATCCTGATATAGAACAACAAACAGCTACAGTAAAAAGAATCCTGTTGGAATTGGGCGCTGCCGATAAACAGGTTGTATCTGTATTAAATAAAACTGATAAGCTGAAAAACAAAAGCCTTGTCAAATGTTTGGCTAAGATAACAGACGCACAGTTAGCTGTAAGCGCCCTGTATCAGCATAATATAGACAAACTGCTGGACGAGATTCAACGGCAGTTAGCCTATATGCGAAAAAGGATAACTATAAACCTGCCTTATGAGGATACTAAAGGGATACTTTCTTTAATTCATAATAAGGGCAGGGTCTTGAAAAGTGAGTATTTAACTGATAAGATAGTAATCGAGGCCGAAGTGGATTCTAAAACCGCCGTTATAATAGAGGCACAAATTGGGAATTAACTGATATATCGTTTTTTTTTAAAGGATATCATTAGCTGTCATTCTGAGTTCTAAGGCCGAAGAATCTCCCCCTGCAATAGCGAGTAGATTCTTCATTCAGAATGACATTATCATATTATACGTATGAAAAAAATATTTATTCTACTGTATATATTGTTTTTAGCTGGTTCAGCTTGTAATTATACGCTTTCTTTGCCCCCTCCTCCTGCGCCAAAAACGCCTTCATGGGCATTCAGGGTGCGGGGTGATACTCCGCCGGCTGATAGTAATGTGCCGGATATGAGTTCTAAAGTGGCGCAAGAGCTGTATAATCAGGGCATGAATTTTTATAACCGCGGTTTATATAAACCAGCCAGTGAACGGTTTACTTTAGCATTACAGGAGGATAAAAGTTTTATACCCGCTTATTTATCCGCCGCCAAATGTTATTTTTTAATAAAAGAATGGCATATGGCCGAGGTAACTTATCAAAAACTCTTGAAATTGAAGCCGGATTTACTGGAAGCTCAAGCCGGTTTGGGGATATTGTATTATAAAAGGGAGAGCTTAACTTTAGCTTATAATCAGTTGACGGGAGTTTTGGAAAAAGAGCCTCAGCATGTAGATGCTTTAGAATATTTACACCTTACCAAGAATAAACTTTCGCAGAAATATCTGAATCAGGGGATAGAATTTTATGATTCTGCTAAATTAGAGCGGGCTATAAAAAGATT
This sequence comes from bacterium, assembly GCA_024276125.1. Classification (GTDB taxonomy): domain Bacteria; phylum SZUA-182; class SZUA-182; order SZUA-191; family JAJRXT01; genus JAJRXT01. Next base: position 48,778 of record JAJRXT010000096.1, on the reverse strand, counting down.
TCGTTTAGCTATTCAATTTAATCCTAAAAATGGCAGGGCATATCTGGAATTAGGCCGGCTATATTTGGATCAGGGACAATGGCAGCCGGCTGTGGATAATCTGAAGCAGGGATTAAAAATTATGCCGGATATAGCAGGTGAGTGGAAAAATTTGGGTAAGGCTTATCTGGGGCGTTCTGATTATTATCGCGCCCGTCAGGCTCTTCAGAAAAGTTTATTAAAGAATCCTCAAGATAATGAAGCGGAAAAATTGATAAAACAGGCTCAAAAAGGTTTATATAAAGGTAAAAGCATCCCTTCGCAAGTTCTTGAAATTTGCTCCAGCCGCGCTATTACCAGGGCGCAGCTGGCCGCTTTATTGGCTTTGAACTTAAGGTTTTCTTTCGATAGAGGCAACAGAATGTTCGGTGAAGAACGACCAACTGATAATATCAGCGATATATCCTCTCATTGGGCTAAAAAATATATAAATTATGTATTGGTAAACAAGTTAATGTCTGCTAGTTATAATAGTAATCGTTTTTTACCGGAGGCAATGTTATCACGCGGTGAGTTGGCAGATATTGTCAATGCTATATTACAGCGGGCTGGCGGGCAGGTATATACTAAAATATCTCCCGCTTCTTATAAAGATGTTTCCCCTGGCGACCGTTATTACAATGCAGTTACTAAAGTAGCAAACCTAAAACTGATTTCTCCCCAAACAGATAAAATTTTCGGTATTAATAACCGTATTTCCGGAGTGGAGGCTTTGGAAATTATGGATAGATTAACCGATTGTCTCGCTCAATAAGCCAATATATTTTCAAATTAAAAAATATTATAGTAGACGTCGACCTTTAGGTCGGCTTGTCAGACTAACAAAGCAAGTTTTTAAGACAGCGTATGCAATAGCCGAGCCTTTTGGTCGGCAGCTACAAATGACAAAAAATGGGATTTCCTGTACAATTAAATTATAAACAAACATGAATAAAATAATTATTATAGATTGTGGAATGGGGAATTTGCGCAGCGTGCAGAAAGCCTTTGAAAAAAACGGCGCCGCGGCACATATTAGTCGTGATACTGCCGGTATTGCGGACGCTGCCGGTATAGTGTTGCCGGGGGTGGGCGCCTTCGGGGATTGTATGCGCCAGCTTGAAAAATTTAAATTAATAGAACCTATTTTGGATTATATAAAATCTGATAGACCATTTTTGGGTATCTGCTTAGGCATGCAGATATTATTTAGCGAAAGCGAGGAATTTGGTTATCAAAAGGGATTGGATGTATTTAAGGGCAGGGTGGCGCGCTTTAGCGGTAAGCTAAAGGTGCCTCATATGGGATGGAACCGGCTTAATATAAAAAAGCCTTCGCCGTTGCTTGCGGGATTGCCCGAAGAGGCTTATATGTATTTTGTGCATTCTTATTATGTAGCGCCTGATGATAAAGATATTATTGCGGCTACTACTGATTATGGGGTAGAATTTACGTCTATGATTTCTCATAATAATATTTTTGCCGCACAATTTCACCCTGAAAAAAGCCAGGCTTTGGGGCTTGGCATATTAAAGCGCTTTGCCGATGCGGTGGGAGCGTAGGAGTCTAGCGTAATGAAGACTATAAATATATCTGAAAGCGAAATTAAATTACAATCCGTTTTGAATGAGCTGGAAAAGGATAAAGAAGTGATTGTAATTTATCGAAACGGACGACCGATTGCCGACTTAGTTCCTCATACGCAAAAAAGGCGAATCGAACCTCATCCTTTGATGAGTAAAATTGAAATTAATTATAATCCTACTGAAATATTAAGTCAGGATGAATGGTCTGAGGATGATTAATGTTACTGGATACTTGTGCATTATTTATGTTTCGGTATGTCCCATGCCGAAACTAATTGCTCACCGCTAGGTGTTTCGGGGGTGAGACAAGCCAACATCGTTTTTGCGAAAATAAGGGGAATACATATAAGGACGCAATTTTATGCTTATTATACCGGCAATTGATTTATATAATGCAGAATGTGTAAGATTATATCAGGGGGATGAGAAAAAGCGGACGGTTTTTTCGCATAATCCGCTGGAGGTCGCCCTAAAATGGCAGGCGGCCGGAGCGAAGCTCTTACATGTGGTGGATTTAAACGGAGCTTTTGAAGGCAGTAGTAAAAATTTAGACGTAGTTTCCAAATTGGCTGCTAAACTTTCCATTCCGGTTCAGCTTGGCGGCGGCATTCGCAGTAAATCACAGATAGAACAAATCCTCTCTCTTGGCGTAAAACGAGTAATTTTGGGTACTATTGCCGTTAAAAACCCTGATTTGGTTAAAGAAATGGCTGAAAAATACCCAAAGCGTATTATTTTGGGTATAGATGCCCGCGATGGTATGATGGTTACTAAGGGCTGGGTGGAGACTTCTGCTATATCGGCGTTGGATTTAGCCGCTCGATATAAAGATATTCCGGTGGCCGCTATTATATTTACCGATATCAGCCGCGACGGCGCTTTGAGTGGTCCCAATATAGATAGTCTTGCCAATATGTATGAAAATACCGATATTCCTTTAATTGCATCCGGTGGGATTTCCGGTATGAATGACTTAAAGGCATTATCTGACAGACTGCCCGATTTGAAAGGCGCTATTTTAGGAATGTCTATATATACGAATAAGATCGATTTATCAGCAGCAATTAACACCTATCAGAGAACAAGCGATTATGTTGACTAAACGTATTATTCCATGCTTGGACGTAAAAGACGGCAGAGTGGTTAAAGGCGTAAACTTTGTTGACCTTATGGATGCGGGCGATCCGGTGGAAGTTGCTAAAATATACGAGGCTCAAGGGGCGGATGAGCTGGTATTTTTGGATATTACCGCATCGCATGAAAAGCGCGATATAATCTTAGATGTAGTTTCCAGAACATCAGAAGAGGTCTTTATGCCGCTTACTGTAGGCGGCGGAATCAGGGAACTGGCCGATATTAGAAAATTATTAAACGCCGGATGCGATAAGGTTTCCATTAATACCGCTGGCATTAATAACCCCTTGTTTATAAAAGAGTCGGCCAAATACTTTGGCAGTCAATGTATAGTTGTAGCTATAGACGCCAAGCGCAAGAACAATGATTATCCGGCTAACCAACCATTAACAAAAGAGCAGCTTTGTAAAGTTAGTTGGGAGATATATACTCACGGCGGGCGTACTCCAACTGGTATTGACGCTCTTGTTTGGGCGGCTAAAGTGGCGGAATTGGGCGCTGGTGAAATACTGCTTACCAGCATGGATTGCGACGGCACTAAAGGCGGCTACGATCTGGAGCTTACACGCGCGATATCACAACTAGTAAATATTCCGGTAATAGCTTCCGGCGGAGTTGGCCAGCTTGGGCATTTATATGACGGGGTAACTTATGGTCAGGCGGATGCGGCGCTGGCTGCTTCTATTTTTCATTATGGAGAATATTCAATTTTACAGGCTAAGGAATATTTAAAAGACAGAGGGGTTACGATTAGAATTTAGCCCGAATAATTCGCGAGTTAATCTGAGCTAATGTATACTTTCTTTCAGCAGTGTCCGGTTAGGTTTTTGCATATCGGAAAAATCAATAATTCCGGCAAGTTTTAAATAGAAAATTCCTTATTTCCCCTCTCCCCTTGGGGAGAGGATCAAGGTGAGGGGGCAGTTTCTTTTATTTTCCCCTCACTCTAACTCTCTCCCCAGGGGGGAGAGAGGACTAAAAAAGGTACTTTGGAGCTTATGCAAAAACCTAACCGGACACTGCTGACTTTCTTTAGATGTGTAGGGAATTTTTATTTGATAAAAGTTATCCAATAATATGTACAAAATTCTTATAATCTTCAATACGAGTCTCTCGCAAAAGTCTCCCCTGTCATGCCCGCAACGGTTTTGAGCGGGAATCTAAATTAGATTCCCGATAAAGGTTTCGGGAGTGACAGGTATTTTTGCAAGAGCCTCATATGCTTGTCTTGAATCACCTTTTATCAAAGTTACCCCCTTATATTACTGTTTATTATGTTGTATAATTTCAAAAGATATTATTATTTCATGCTGATTATGCTTGTTCCGGTTATGTTGGGGCATATTAGTTGCAATAATGTTTATGCACAGCAGATCATTCATGTTCCCGAGGATATCTCGAATCTCCAAAAAGCCATAGACGCTTCCGAGACCGATGCTATAATCAAAGTCTCAGCAGGAACCTATTACGGTAATTTATTGTTAAGCGGTAGGCGTACCATGATAGGAGAAGACCCCCAAAGAACGATACTAACCGACGACGGAGAGGGTTCTCCTGATGCAATAATGATTATTTCAGGCGACTGCACCTTTACCGGTTTTACGGTAACCGGCGCCAGAGGGGCGGGTTTGGGGCATGCAGTAATGGTCACCAGAGGCGCTCCCACTATAACCAACAATATTATACGAGATAATGCCTTTACCGCATTAGGCATACATTCTGAGGTTTACCCTACCTTGGCAATGGTTGCCGGTAATAAAATTTACGGTAATGGGGGAGCCGGTATTGCCAATTACGGTCAGTACAGCAAATCAGTTATTTAACATAATGAGGTGTACAGCAACTTAAATGTGGGAATTGTCAGCATTTATTTTGCATCTCCTATGATAAGAGAAAACTATATACACCATAATGGTATTGGAGTGGTGGTAAGGGATGATGCAAAAGCTATTATTCTTCGTAATAATATCAAGTATAATGCTCTGGTGGGTATTACAGTCACCACTAATTCAAAAGCGCGCATAGTAACCAACAGCGTGACGCGTAATGGTACAGTGGGTATAAATGTTGATCAAAATTCAATAGTTGAATTATATAAAAATAGTATTTCGGAAAACGGAGCTGAGGCTATTTATTTTAAAAACTCATCACAAGGGGTGGTGGATTCCAATGAAGCATCAGGCAATTTGCCCAATATTATACAGTTTAGTACCGCCAGAGTACGTATAAGCAATAACAACTTTTACAGCGAGGAATCCCCCGGCCGCAATACCATGGTATTAAAGAATACAAAGGCCATAATGGGAAATAATGAAGTGGTCGGAGGAATAGAAACAACAAAAAGCGAAATTTTTTATTTAAACAAGGATGAGCTGATTTATAATTTGGGTTTAGAGCCTTTTTGGGATTCTCCCGGGGGACTTCCTATAGAATTTCTGCCGCCCTTTACCCCGGAAGAAGATATAAAAGAAGAAAAAGAAGAGGAAATACCCGAAGATATGGAGGAGGTCTTTAAGTCTTTTAAGGTTAAGGGCTGTTTAGGATTTGGCGGCGCTCCTGCACCATTTACTCCAGAGGTTATAGAAGAAGAGGGAGACAAGGAAATAGCCGCCGAAGAAAAAAGCGAAAAAGATGCGGCTAAAACAAAAGAACCAGTCGGAATGTTTGATAATATATTGCGCTATTTTTCGTTTTAGCAAGAAGAATAATTTAGATAATTAAAACGTAGGATGAATTTGTGCCTTCCCGAAGTAGGGGGTAGGTTTAAAACCTACCCCTACAGGATAACAAAATCAATAAGATTTATGTCTAACTCATGTTACGCAAAAAAATAATAACATTGCCGTAGGGTGGATTAAGGGGTCTGATATAACAGATATTCGTTATACATTAAAGACAATAATTTATTAAAAGATTACCCCGAATCCACCACACCTAGCAGCGAGCAATCTTTGTGACTGCCGAATTCTCAAATCTGGCAGCTAACGAGGCATCGAATTTGAGAATTCAATGCTACAAATATGGCGGGTCCGCAACTATTAAAACAACGTATGCTTAAGCATATGTTATAGGCTCTTTCATGATACGGGCTTGCCCCACCCTATATTTAAAAGCAGGGTTTGCGTAATATGACTTACTAATAAGGTTTCTTTACAAATATGTGTTTGAATAATTCAATATTATACTGCCGCCGGCTGTTTTTTTTTCTGACAGCTCTTAATATTAGTCTGGCGATCGTTGTTTGTGCAAATGCTGAGCCTACCAATAAAATTAGCTTATCCCAGGTATCGGCTTCTTTTACCGGAGAGAATAAATACGATAATGCAGCCTCCAGCGTATCATATGCCGGAGATGTAAACGGCGATGGTATTGACGATTTTATCGTGGCTGCGCATAATAATGACGATGGGGGAGAGAATGCCGGTAAAGTATATTTAGTTTTCGGAAAAATAACGGGTTGGGGAATGTATCAAACTCTGCATGAGGCTGATGTAAGCTTTATAGGAGAGGAGTCTAATGATAATGCCGGTATAGCCGTATCTTATGCCGGAGATGTAAATGCCGACGGTTTTGATGATATCATAATCGGAGCTTATGGTAATGATCATAGCGGGGAGAATTCCGGTATATGTTATCTTATTTTTGGCAAAAAAAAATGGGATAGGGTTTATGATCTGGAAAAAGCGGATGTGGCTATTACCGGAGAACGCGAAGAGGATACGGCAGGCGGCGCTGTATCGTATGCCTGAGATGTAAATGGCGACGGTTTTGATGATATTTTAATTGCCGCCTATAATAATAATGACGGCGGGACACATGCCGGAAAATGCTATCTTATTTTTGGCAGAAAAAACTGGGAGCCCAGAATGAGGCTTTATTATGCAGATGCTAGTTTTATGGGCGAGGACCGTGACGACAGGTTAGGTATTTCAATATCGTATGCTGGGGATGTAAACGGCGACGGCTTGGACGATATTTTATTGGGCGCTCCATTTAGTAATAAGGCTGGAGCAGACAGCGGACAGGCTTACTTGATTTTAGGACGTAAAGATGGCTGGAAAAAAAATGTGCCCATAACAACTGCCGATGCTTCTTTTATAGGGGAAAAAGCTAAAGATAATGCCGGAATATCGGTATCTTATGCGGGGGATGTCAATAATGACGGGTATTCGGATATACTTATCGGAGCGGAAAATAACAGCGATACCGGTAGTAAAGCCGGTAAATGTTATTTGATATATGGTAAGGCCAAAGGCTGGCGGATGAGGACATCTTTGTCATTAGCTGATTCAAGTATACTGGGTGAGAAAAAAAAGGATCATTTTGGGATTTCTGTCTCTTATGCAGGAGATGTAAACGGGGATAAATACGATGATTTTTTAATCAGCGCTAGCCGCAGCGGCGAAGGTAAAAAAGGTAAAAAGAGCGGTAAAACCTATTTGTTCTGGGGAAAACCCTCTCATTATGGGAAAAATATGAGCGCCGCTTTAGCTGATTTAATCCTGGTGGGTGAAAAAAAGAATGATTTATCGGGTAATGACATATCTTATGTGGGAGATATTAATGCAGATGGGATAGCGGATATAATTGTAGGCGCCGAATCGAGTAAAAAAGCCGCTCACTCTGCCGGACAATCTTATATTTTATTTCCCAAACTGAATGTGCCTCCTAAACGGATTGACAAAATAAGCTTAAAAAAGGATGATACTTATAAGGCTGATCTTAAGGGAGAGGTTAAAATTAACAGCTATGTGTATATTCAGGTAGAGGGAGAAGATGCCGATCCCAACTCCAGGAATGTTGCCCGAGTATTAGTAAAAAGCAAACAAGGTAAGCCAATCAAAGTTGCCTTAACGGAAACCAGAAAAAATAGCGGTATCTATCGCAACAGGATTAAGTTGGTGGAAAGCCGTACCAGCCGCTTTAGTCGGGAATTAAAACTTGAACCGGGGGATATCCTTAAAATAATCTCTAAAGATGATCCGAAAAAACATTTGTTGGCGGGGCAGCAGGTAAGCATTATTGGTTTTTCCGTTGATGATGACAAAGAAGGAAAAAGCAGTGGAAATGGAAACGGTTTCCTAGAGGCCGGTGAGACTGTTGAATTAAATCTTAATTTAAGTAATAATTTTTTTAAAGACACAAAAATAGAAGCTAAAATAACCGCATTGGATAAATATGTAAAAATTATTAAAGATACCAGCAACTTTGGGCAAATCGCATCCGGTAAAGCAAAAACAACAACGGACAAATTTATACTATCCGTATCGCCGGATTGTCCAGATAGACATAAACTTGAGTTGGGCTTTACTTTGTATGATAATAAAGTTCCGCGTTGGCAGGATTACCTGTCAATAAAGATAGATAAGATGGTGAGAGTATACGGTAAAATAAGAGATGATTATTTTAATATTGGAGTAGCCGGGGCTGAATTGACTTATGCGGGACGCACTGAAACTACAGCTAAGGATGGTTCATATACCATGCACTTAAAAGAATCCCCTCTTAAGGAAACCGTAGTAATAAGCGCTCCCAATTATCTTAAAGTGGAAACAGATGTAAGCAGCCTAAAAGATCAAAAGCTTTATGTATCGCTGCCTCCTAGATTGAGCGTTGTTCGCAGCGTATCTTCATTTGTAGGAGAAGAACGCCACGATGCTTCTGGAGCCAGTGTGGCCTATGCCGGAGATGTAAACGGAGACGGGTTTGATGATTTTTTAATCGGCGCATGGGGAAGTGATGAAGGTGGAACGGATGCCGGTCAGACCTATTTATTTTTAGGCAAACCGCATGGCTGGCAGAAAAATATTGATATTGCAAAAGCAGATGCCTCGTTTATCGGCGAGAATATGTATGATGAATCAGGCAGAAAAATATCCTATGCCGGAGATGTAAACGGAGACGGGTTTGATGATTTTTTAATCGGCGCGCCGGGTAATGATCACGGCGGCGATAAGGCGGGTCAGGTTTATTTAATATTGGGTCGGGCAAGCGGTTGGACTACCGGTGTCAGCCTAAGTGAGGCGGCGGCCTCATTTGTGGGAGATGCAACTCACGATCGTGTTGGCTCTGCAATGAGCTATGTGGGCGATGTAAATGGCGATGGGTATGACGATATTGTGATCGGCGCTTGGGCAAATGATGTATCAGGAGAAGACGGCGGTCAGGTTTATTTAATATTGGGTAAATCATATGGCTGGAAATTGTATACAAAATTAAAACGCAGCGACGCTTCTTTTGTAAGTGAACATCCACGTGATGAATTAGGTAAAGCAATAGCTTATGCCGGGGATGTAAACAGAGACGGTTATGATGATTTTTTAATTGGCGCTCCGGCATATAGCAGTGAAAAACAATTTGCAGGGAAAGCTTATTTGGTGTTTGGTCATTCAGGTGACTGGGGCTGGGAGGCGAAGATAGCTCGCAAGGCGGTATCTTTTATGGGAGAGGCTACTAATGATTCGGCGGGCAGCCACCTAAGTTATGTCGGAGATATAAATGGGGATAATTTTGCCGATTTTATTATTGGAGCGTGGGCTAATGATAAGGGCGGTACTAATGCCGGTCAGGTTTATCTGTTTTTCGGCAGGAAAGTGTGGAAAGATGAGTATCAACTGGCCGAGGCTTCCGCTTCTTTTGTCGGAGAAAAAAGCGGAGATGCCGCCGGTCTATCCGCAGGTTATACTGGCGATGTAAATGGAGACGGTTATGATGATTTTTTGGTGGGCGCATGGGGAAGCGAGCTGACTAATGAAAATAATCAGGGACAAGCCTATGTGATAATGGGTCGTGATTCCGGTTGGGCTAAAAATAAATCACTTGCCTTCAGCCAGTTGGCCTATGTGGGGCGGAAAGCGGGTGATGCGGCTGGCCGCGCTTTAAGTTATGCCGGCGATGTAAATGGAGACGGTTATGATGATTTTTTGATCGGCGCATGGGGTAATGATGAGGGCGATAAGGATGCCGGTGAGACTTATCTGGTTTGGACGGGTGAAAATACCCCGCCTAAAAAAATTGAGTCAATAGAAGTTTCTTTATATCAAAATGAGGACGAAAGCAGGCTTGATATACAATTAGTTGGTGAAGACGGCGATCCTAACCGTATAAATGTAGCTAAGGTGTTAATAGACAGCACTTCCGAATATGTTCGTCCCTTATGTCTGAAATTGACGGAAACTATGGCCAGCTCAGGGGTTTATACCGGTACTGTATATATTTCTTCCACCAGTACCAATGTTTGGGAGCATAGAATCCTTGCTTATGGCGATGCCACCATTACAGTAAGCGCGCTGGATGATGCTTCTGTTTCTAAAGAAGTCAAGGTTTATGATTTGCGAGCGCCTTATATAACCAGACGCTATCCTATGGCTGATGAGGATAGGGCTCCGGTAAATAGCGCTATTTGGGTAAATATCAGCGATCCAGGAACGGGTATTGACAAATCCAGTATAGCGCTTAAAATAAATGATGATCCGGTCTATTTTGATATAAGCGGAAATAAACATGAATATAAATTAAAACACAGCCTAAGCGTATTTGATTTTGACCAAATAGTTAATGTATACGTAAGAGCGGCGGATTTGTCTAATCCACCACATATGCTGGAAGAGAGCTATACATTTAAGACAGCAAAAGCCGGAATGGTGGCAAATCCCGGGTTTGAAGAAGACTTCTCAGGCTGGAAATACACCTCTTCCGCCGGTAAACTAATAGGTATCGACTCTATCATAGGGGCTGTTACCACCATTGATCCTACTATGGCTAAAACTGGAGTACAATCTTGCAAGGTACGTTTTACAGGTGAAAGGGACTTTCAGTACAGGCACTTATCACAAGGGCCGATTCCGGTTGAACCCAATAGCAAATATTTGTTAACCGGTTATGTAAAAACCGAAAGATTGACCGGCGGTCAGGGGGTAAGGCTTTATGTGGAAGGAAGTGAGGCTCCATATGTCGCCAGCAATAAAAAGAGTTATTTTAATGCGCAATCTTCTACTTTGTTGGGTAATAATGATTGGACTTTGTTAAGCGTACCGTTTTCTACCAAAAAAGATACGCATTATATATTTATTTATTTAGTAAGGTGGCCTCAGGGCGGACTTATAGAGGGTACTTGTTGGCTTGATGACTTATATGTTATGACCGAACGAGAGCCGGGCTTTTCCATGAAACGCGTTAAAGGCAGTCTGATGGAATATTTTAGATAAATTTGGAATAGGTTACTTTTTTTAAAGGGATAAGATATATGCGCAACCAAAAAGGTTTTATGGGATGCAGTACAATAATTATATTCATTTGGGCAGTTTTTATATTATCTTTTTGGGCTTTTATCAGTTTAAATAAAAATATATTCTATCAGCCTCCAATACAAGAACAAATTCTGACCCTTACCTCCAGAGTGGCCTCTAAGCGTTGTCGGCAGAAATTAGAATTGTTTAATGCCAATGAAAATATAAAGCAGATCACTTTAAATGAATTGGAGGTTAATTCCGCCCTGCACGACTAATTATATAAAGAACGTCATAAGCCCTTGTTGTCGCTTAAGGTAGATATGGAACAGGATGAGCTTAAAATTGAGGCTACAGTATTGCTGGTTGATTTAGTTCCTAAGACCTTTAGGGATATTATATTTGATCCCAAAAAAGAAAAGCAAAAACTAAAGCCTGGAGCTAGAGGGGATAAAAGAACTAAACTTACGATTACTTTGGTTACTCTGCCGGTAATTGAAGAAAGCGGCAGATTATTCTTAAATCCTATATATATGATTATTGGCAAACAAAGGATACCCGGTTTTATGCTGACGTTGCTATATAAGTTTGTACCGGATTGGTTTTATTATCCGGTAACTACTAAAATCGAGGGAATACAGATACGGGAAAATGAGCTGAAGATATTAAGCTGAGTTCGGGTAATAAGCATGGTTTGTGTGGTCAAGTATATTTCGGGGTGTCTCACCCCGAAACGCCTAGAGGCTGTGTCATAATTGCCTAGAATCTGAAAAATGCCCTCAATCTGTCATTCCTGCGGGGGCAGGAATCCAGTCCCAAGTCAACGGGCTTAGGACAGGTTACAGACTTACGCCGTAAGCTTCTACAATTTAAGCGCGGGCTTTTCCGCTCCGTGGCGCCAATCTTTCGGTCGGTATCTACAAGAGGTAGTTTGTTGCCTGCGATGCGTTAATTTAAAGGAATTTTAATTTGAATGTTTTGTTTATAGGTGATATTGTTGGTAAATGTGGACGCAAGTTGGTATTTAACCTGCTTCCTGAATTGATAAATGATTATCAGATTGATTTTTGCATTGCCAATATAGAAAATGTAGCCGGCGGCTCAGGTATAACACCCGCCCTTGCTCGTCAATTACTGGATGCTGATATAAATGTATTGACTTCGGGTAATCATATATGGGATAAAAAAGAGATTGAAGGTTTTATTGGCTCTGAAGAGCGGCTGCTTCGTCCGGCTAATTATCCGCCGGGCGTACCCGGTTTTGGCAGCGTTTTGGTAAGGCTTGCTTCCGGTATAAATGTAGGGGCGCTCAATCTGGCGGGACGCGTATTTATGAATAGCCTGGATTGTCCTTTTAGAACCGCTATAGCCGAGGTTGAGAATCTGCGGAAATATACTTCAATTATTGTAGTTGATTTTCATGCTGAGGCCACTTCGGAAAAAATTGCTCTTGGCTGGTATCTGGATGGTAAAGTGAGCGCTGTTATTGGCACGCATACGCATGTACAAACAGCGGATTGCAAAATATTGCCCAAAGGAACCGGTTATATTACTGATGCGGGAATGACCGGTGGATTTGATTCTGTTATTGGCGTAAAAAAAGAACAGGTATTAAAGCGATTTTTACAACAAACACCGGTGCGGTTTGAACCCTCTGGCGGCGATGCTCGCTTATGCGGTTTATTCTTAAAAATTAATGAAAAAACCGGTTGCTGTACTGAAATAAAAAACCTACAGATTAAAGGGACATAATGCACCAGCAAGCCCCGCCGGCCAAAGTATACAGTATATCGGAATTAACGCAAAGGATACGAGGTACTTTAGAACACGATTTTAGTAATATCTGGATTGAGGGCGAAGTATCCAATTTGAGAATGCCGCCGTCCGGTCATTTATACTTTACCTTAAAAGACAAATCCAGTCAGCTTAAGATTATTTTATTTAAAAACAGGAGGCGTTACCTAAAATTTCAGCTAAAGGACGGTTTGCAGATTTTAGCTAAGGGTAATATTAATGTCTATGAAAAGCGCGGTGAATACCAGCTTATAGCGGAATATGCCGAGCCTAAAGGTATAGGCGCCCTTCAACTGGCTTTTGAACAATTAAAACAGCGTCTGGCGAAAGAGGGTTTTTTTGATGAGTCGCATAAAAAGAAACTGCCCTTATTGCCGCGTTGTATAGGTTTGGTAACTTCGCCTACAGGCGCTGCTATCCGTGATATTTTAAATGTTATATACCGCCGATTCCCCAATGTAAGGGTGTTGATTAATCCGGTCAGGGTGCAGGGGGACGAGGCCGCCGGTGAGATAGCTGCGGCAATTGATGAGTTTAATCGGCTGGATGAACATGTTGATATTATAATTACAGGAAGAGGCGGAGGCTCATTAGAAGATCTTTGGTGTTTTAATGAAGAAATTGTCGCTCGCTCTGTTTATAATTCAAAAATACCTATTATTTCAGCCGTTGGTCATGAAATTGACTTTACAATTTGTGATTTTGCGGCTGATCTTCGCGCGCCCCCTCCTTCGGCTGCTGCGGAATTGGTAGTCAAAAATAAAGACGCCCTAATTGAAAACCTTGATAATTTAGAAATCAGGCTTTCAAAAGGAATTAAATATATTCTGGATACTTGTAAAAACAGGCATCAATCTATATCGCAAAAAAGTGTTTTTAGCGACCCTCTACGCATTATCAGGGAATATCAGCAGCAAACAGATGATTTATCTGAGGGGCTGAAAAATAAAACAGAAAATTTATTTCAGGAATTAAGGCACCGGTTTAATTATGCAGAGCAAAAATTACAAGCCTATCAACCTACTAAAAATATTATAAATTACAAACAGCAGCAAGATGAATTGTTTAAAAAGTTGAAATTGGTAATGGGGTATTGTCTTGATCGCTATAAAAACAGCTTAAGTTTACAGATGGGCAGGTTGGATGTTCTAAGTCCCTTATCCATTTTAAAGCGTGGGTATAGTATCTGCCAGCATCTGCCGGATAATGAAATTTTGACTGACGCACAAAAAATAAAACTTAAGGATTCCGTATCTATAAAACTTTACCAAGGAAGTTTGACTTGCAGGGTGGAAAATATAGAGAATGATTGATGCAAATTTCCCGTAGGGGAGGTTTATCCCCAATACTGTGTTGACTTAAGAACATTGTCATTCTGAGGCCAAAGGCCGAAGAATCTCCCCTGCGCAATAGCGAGTGAGATTCTTCGGCCTTTGGCCTCAGAATGACGGGCTTCCACCTTAAGTCAACAGCATTGGGTTTTAAACCTACCGACTACAGGATAATAAAATCAACAAGTTTTATGTCGAACTTAAGGTTAATAGCAGCAATTTTGTCAATTGGCCAGAAAAAAAAGGGGGAGGATGCTATGGATATTCAGGAATTACAAAAAATAGCTCAATTTAATGAACTTGATGCAGATGAACTTGCGGCTTTAGCTAAAGTAGTACAAAAAGTACAGTACGATAAAGGTAAGTATCTATATAAAGAGAAGAAACCCGCTCATAATTTCTACTTGTTGTGCCAAGGCCAGATAAGGCGTGAAAAATTTTCTCCGAAAAAGCAAGAGCAAAAAATAAACGTAGTTAAACCGGGGGCATATTTGGGTAATTTTTCTATGTCGGCTGATGCCAGATATAAAGAGGATTCCATTGCCCTTACGGATTGCATTGTCTTGGTATTTCCGTGGGCTGAATTTAGTGATTTTAGCGCTAAAGAACCCCGTATTGCCGCAAAAATCATAAAAAGTATAATTATCTATTTGTGTCATCTATCACGCAAAATGGATGAAAAATATGTTGATGTGGTATATTATATGATTGACGGTTAATTATATGGCAGCCGCTTTGCAACTGATTCAGAAAAAGACAATTTGTGCGCCCCAAAAGATATTGTAACCAGATTAAGTAAAGTCACGCTGGAAGATATTGATAAAATAGACCTATTTACCTGCCTCAATGAGACGCAAAAAAGTAACATATATCCAGAAATAGTTAAGCGGGAGTATCTGACTGGCGAGGAGATTTTCTCCGAGGGTATTGCCGGCGGTAATTTATATATTATCCAAAGCGGAGCGGTTAAAATCAGTAAAAAGGTGCAATAAGATAAACTTGTTACTTTATCGATACTCAAAGAGGGGAAATATTTTGGCGTATTATCATTGTTGGAGGCACAGAAGCATTAAGCTACAGCTCAAGCTATAAAAGACTGTCAGATTTTGATTATCAAAAACTCGAGTTTTGAAAATATAATGAAAAAAGACCCTGATTGCGGTTTAAAAATAAAAATTTATATTTGTCAGAAAATATATAGCCTGCTAAGTAATATAGAGCTTGATTTTGACTTTTTGGCCAAATACGTTTGGGAAGCAGGCCCCTTTTATGTGTAAAATTAATATGCTCAAAGACGATATGCAGGGTGTTTGCCGTAACATTTTTTTGTGTAACATTAGCGGTTGATGTTGGTTAATTGTTCCGTGTCTTTATAAAAAATGACGAATGGTTTAGGGAAATCATATGCTAAAGGTTGCATGTTAAAAAACAATATGCTAAAATAAGTTTTTTTAATTGGTATTTAGTTATTTAAAAAATTATGAAAGGAGTATATATGGCTTACAAAATTACAGAAGAATGTATTGCTTGCGGCTCTTGCGAAGCTGAATGTCCTGTTAGCGCTATCAGTGAGGGAGACCCTATCTTTCTTATAGACGCAAATACTTGTGTGGAGTGTGAAGGGCATTACGATGCTCCCCGTTGCGTTGAAACCTGTCCAGTTGAAGCATGTGTAAAAGCCTAATTAACTGTTTAGGAATTTTATAAACAGATTTTATTTTATAGCCCTCGCTTTATAGACCGTAAGGGGCAAAGACCCGAGGTCAATAAGGGGGCGGTTAAATAAGCACAATAGGCATACACTATTAAGTCGCATTTATAATGTGCCTATATTCAAATCGTCTTAAATTAGGGGGCTAGCATTTTATTGACTAGCCCAGGTAAATTTAACCTATCTATCCCTATTTACTCATATTATTCATAAACTTTGATTCATTTGGCAAGATGTTTTGATGATTTCGTAAGAGATTGTTGTTTTCGTAAGTGTCTGGTTTTAAAATATTTAGATTGCACTTTTATAAAAAGCATGCTTCTAAAATTTTTTGTGAGTTTATCAAGAATATCTTGATAGTATAACGTGAGTTCGGTATAAGTACACTAAAGGATTGTTATCTATTAATTAATGTAAATTTACTGTAGGGGAGGGGTTTGTCCCCAATGCTATTAAGTTAAGGAAATTGTCATTCTGAACGAAGAGACTGTGTCGTAACTGCTTAAAACCTGAAAAATGCTCTCAATCTGTCATTCCTGCGAAGGTGGGAATGACAGGAAAAAAGCGGTTTTTCCGGTTGTGACACAGCCTCGAAGCGAAGCGGAATGAAGAATCTAATTAGATTTTTCGGCTGAAAACTGTTGGTTGTTTAGAGCAGACAGTCTTTTGAGACAGTGTCGGATTTGAGAATCTGATACTGTAAGTTTGGATGCTGTGTTGCAATTTAATTCAGCTGGATTATTCGGGCTGACCAATTGCTGTTATTAACATTAAATTACGAGAATCATGCCAGGTAAAATAGTAACTATCAAAAATAAATTGGGTTTTCACGCCCGGGCGGCTTCAGCTTTTGTTAAATTGTCAAGCCGATTTAAATCAAAAGTTATGTTGCACAAAAATGGTCAACAAGTAAATGGAAAGAGTATCTTGGGTATTATGACTCTTGCTGCTTCTAAGGGTAGTCAATTGGAAATAACCACTCAAGGTCAAGATGCCGATACTGCTCTAAATAAATTAGTGGCTTTGGTAGACGACGGTTTTGGGGAGGATTAATTTAAGTGGTTAAAGGAATAGGGGTATCTCCCGGTATTATTATAGGCAGCGCTTTTTTGGTCGATCGCTGGAAGATCAAGATAGAGAAAGCCATTATCAAAAAATCGGAGATAGACCAAGAAATACAGCGCTTTATGGATGCCGTAGAGCTGTCAAAAGAACAGCTTGGACAGGTTAAAGATAAGATAGCAAAAGAAATAAAAGATAAAACCTATACTTATATTATTGATGTACATTTACTCATTTTAGAAGATCAATCCTTAATTGATGAAACCTGCCAGCTGATAAAAAAAGAAGCGGTGAATGCTGAGTGGGCATTAGACCAGGTTTTATTGCATTTTGCTTCTATCTTTGATGCTATAGATGATGAATACCTGCGTGAGCGAAAGACTGATATTGAACATGTGGGTGAACGTATAAAAATGAATTTAGCTGGAAATACACCCAAAAGCATTGAGGATATCAAGGCTGATGTAGTTGTAATTGCCCATGATCTTACCCCGGCGGATACCGCCCTTATGCACAAAGGCAATGTTAAAGGTTTTGCCACCGACTTAGGCGGTCGCACTTCGCATACTGCTATTATGGCGCGTTCTTTGGAAATTCCGGCGGTGGTGGCGTTAAATAATATATCTTCCCTAGTAAAGACCGGCGATGCAATTATAGTAGACGGAAGCCAGGGGATTGTAATAATAAATCCCACGAAGAAAGAATTTAACAAATATCTGGCCAGACAGCGCAAATTCATTTATTTTGAGAAAGAACTTTTAAAACTGCGTGATTTGCCCGCTGAAACTAAAGACGGCTACCGTATAGAACTCTCCGCCAACATTGAATTTCCTGAAGAAGTCCCCTCAATCATTGAACACGGCGCAGAGGGCGTAGGTTTATACCGTACGGAATTTTTATACATCAACCGGCCCAAATTGCCGGAAGAAGAAGAACAATTCTTTACTTACAAGCACTTAGCGGAACAACTAACACCCCTGACAGCGGTTGTCAGGACAATAGATTTTGGCGGCGATAAGCTGCATGCAAATTTAAACAAAGAGCATGAAACTAATCCGGTACTTGGGTTAAGGGCAATTAGATTAGCATTGCAAAACGAAGATTTACTGCGTCGTCAGCTTCGAGCTATCCTTAGAGCCAGTATTTATAAAAACCTGCGTATTTTATTTCCGTTGATTTCAGGAGTTACTGAATTAATACAAGCTAAGGCAGTTTTAGATTCGGTTAAAGACGAGTTGCGTAGTGAAAATGTTTCCTTTGATGAGGAAATTCAAGTCGGGGTAATGATTGAAGTGCCTTCTGCTGCCATAACAGCGGATTTGCTGGCTAAAGAATGCGATTTTTTCAGTATCGGCACCAATGATTTGATACAATATTGTATTGCCATTGACCGCGGCAACCAACACGTGGCCTATCTTTATGAACCCCTGCATCCTGCGGTATTGCGTACCATAAAATTGGTGATTACCGCAGCTCATCATGAGGGCATATGGGTGGGGATGTGCGGAGAGATGGCGGGCGATCCTTTATGTACTATGATTTTACTTGGATTGGAAATTGACGAGCTGAGTATGAATGCCGTCTCTATTCCTACGGTAAAGCGTATTGTACGATCGATTAGAAGAGAAGAGGCGGCGGAACTTACTTATAAGGCTTTGATTTTACCTACGGCCAAAGAAGTGGAGCAATATGTAATAAAAGAGATGAGCCGGCGTTTCCCTGATATCTTCAGTATTGTACGCAGTAAAGATAATTAATCCGATAGTATTGGAAATTCCATTTTTCTCCTTTGTAGCTGCGGGTTTTTAAACCCGCTCCATAGCCGGCCTAAAGGTCGGCATCTACAGTCGTCCGTTGCCTGTTGTGCGATATGTTCAAGAATAGTTTAGCATGGTATACTTAAATAAGTCTGTATGTTGCGGGGCTTCCCACCCCGAAACTAGTTGCTCACCGCTAGGTGTTTCGGCTTGAGATATCCCGAAACATAAAATTGCCGGTATGTAAACCCTATACTTGTATACTTTTAGGTCTGTTGATTTGATGAAACGATTATTTAATCTTTTGTTTGTTTTAATGTTTTTCTTTTTACTTAGCGGTTCCGCCTCTTGTGTGGAAGTGGCGTCCCGTATATCTGATAAAGAAATAATACAGCAGCTTTCCACATTAAAAGAGGGGCAAAACTCTCTGCGTAATGAAATGAATGCCCGTTTTGAGAGTATAGACAAGCGTTTTGATGATATGAATAGAAGTATAGATAAGCGTTTTGAGAGTATAGATAAGCGTTTTGATGATATGAACAGAAGTATAGATAAGCGTTTTGAGAGTATAGACAAGCGTTTTGATGATATGAACAGGCGCTTTGATGATTTATCTTTTATGTTAAGGCTTTTTGTAGGGATTGCTCTTGTTATTTTAGGTTTTGTGCTGCGTATGCAATGGCAGATGAACAAGCGTCAGACCAGGGTGGAAACTACTCTGGAGACTCAAAAGGATGAGATGGCTTTCATTAAAGGTTTAGTTGAAAGGCTGTTGTCTTACAGAGATGTATTGTAAAACTCTATAGGGTAGACCAAATTATTCTGGCTACAGAATTACACAGCGGTTGCCGCCGTTTGATTTAGCCTTATATAATGCTTCATCAGCTTTTTTTAGTATATCTTCCTCTTTTTCCCCGTTATCTGCATAATAAATACTCAAACCAACACTAAGGCTTAGGTGCAGTTTTTTGTTTTCACAGCAAAATTTATAATCATGCACCTTTATCCTCAGGCGCTCAGCAAAGCTAATTGCTTCATTTTCCTCTACATTACATAATACTATTAAAAATTCATCTCCCCCGTAACGGGCAATAATATCATTACTTCTTTTGTTTTCCAAAAATATTTTGGCCAGTTCGTTTAATACGGCATCGCCGACAGTATGACCGTAATTGTCATTTATTTGTTTAAAATTATCTACATCGATCATAATATAGGCCAAGTTATATCCAAGTTTTCTGGCGCGTTCAAATTCCTTTTTTAGATAAACATTTATAAAACGCCGGTTTGATAATTGAGTTAGCTCGTCAGTTACGGCGATAGCGCTTAATTTTTGAACAGACTCCTCAGTCATGGTTAGTTTTTTTAGTAATTGAAGTAATTCGCGGTTACGTTGTTCTAAAATAGCGTTAGTGTTTTCCAAGTCCTGATACAGGCGGGAATTTTGAATCAGATTAACCGCGTGCATACCAAACATTTCTAATAGATGAATGTCATTTGGATGCGGGACTTTTTTTTCAATAAAAATAATCCCTTGTATTTGGTGGCTGAATTTAAGGGGGATACAGGCTTTGCTTTTGGTAGATTTAACCTTTTTATCGGCAATACAGGAGGTAATAAAGTCATATATATCAGGGGGTAATTCTTTTTTTGGATTGCATATGTCTGCATACTTCCCGATCCCGTATTTAAAAATTATTTTTTCATCTTTGGTTATATCGGCCATAAAGGCATCTTTGGTTTTTACCAGCCCTAAAACTATATTAATTATTCCTTTTAACAGGGCGTCTATTACCAGCGGCGGTATTCTGCTGATTTTCGATAATCCTTGCAGGAGGTGGACCAAGGCGCGCCTATTTCGTTCTATATTTTCAAGCAATTGTTTTTCTGAATGCCGCCTGTTCCATAAACTTACCAAATTGATTACCGATTGTTTCAGCTCGCCGCTGGTAAATGGTTTGTTAAAATATATCCATTCATCCTGATTAATAAACAAATTAGCAATATTACTTAAAGGACGTTCGGCGCAAGCTGTTACTACGGCACATAACATTTCAGGGTCTAATTTTCTAAGACGGCGGATAGTTTCCAAGCCGTCAATTCCTCCGGGCATAACCATATCGAAGAATCCCGCCGCTATTTTTCTGCCGGCTTGTTTTTCTTTTTCTACCATGACAATAGCCTCTTCGCCGCTTGAGGCTAACAGCAGGTTATATTTTAGGCCGTTTTCCTTTTTTTGTTTCTCTAAGACGGCGTTTTTATTCAGGCGGGTCTTTCTGCTTAATCTTATGGCATTTAAATCCATGCCTTGATTTGCTTGCAATACTTCGCGATAGGATTTTAAAATACCTTTTTCATCGTCTACAAATAAAATTGTGGTATTCCAGTTATCCCTCATAAATGTTTACCTTGTTTTAGCGGCAGCCATATCGCCATAGTTGTTCCTTGTTCTTTGGAGCTTTTTTCCACTTTAATATCCCCGCCGCATTCTCTAATAAACCGGCGGCTTATATTCAGTCCCAAGCCGGTTCCTTCATGGCGTCCTTTGGTGGTAAAGTTGGCGTCAAAAATTTTTGCCATATTTTCTTTTGAAATACCATTGCCTGTATCTGAAATTTTGATTAATAGTTTTGCCTTATTCGCCATGGTTTCAATGGCGATTTTACCGCCCTTGTGTTCGTTTTTTTCTGTAATAGCCTGCATGGAATTTCTAATGAGATTACAAAAGACTTGAAGCATTTCATTGAAGTCGGCTTTTATTTTGGGCAAATCAACCGGTTGTTTTTGTGATAGTTCAATTTGTTGTTTTCTTAGGCTTTCTTTCATTAATTCCAATGCTTCTTTTAAGGGTTGATTGATATCCAGCTCTTCAACGGTTTTTTTGCGCCTGGCCACCACTCTTAAGCCGTCGACTATTTTGACCACTCTTAATATATGGTGATGCAAGAATTCCCATTCTTTATTATTTTCTTTTATATGTTCGGTAAATTGTCGGATTAACGCATACATAGATTCAAAGTCTTCTTGACCAAAAGTTTTTTCTTTTTGTCCTTCTACGGTTTTTTGTAAATATGATTCTAAGTTTCCGTTATTAAAATGTGTCTCCCAGTCTAATAAAATTTCTTTAATTAACTCTACTGTATCTATAGATTGATGGGATGTTTCCAATTTATGTTCAACACTGGTCAGCATGGCGGATACTGGATTTAATACCTCATGTGCGACTTTACCGACGATTTCTCCTACGACGGCCAATTTTTGTGATTACAGCATTCGTGACTGAATAGATTTCAGCTCCTGCATAGTTAAATTTAATTGATTATTTTTACTGAAGAGTTCTTCATTTAGGTTGTTTAGTTTTTTTGTTCTTTCCTTGACCTTTTCTTCTAGGTTTATGTTGTATTGTTCGATTTTTTCCTGTTTTTGCTTTAAAAGTTCGTTAGATGATTCCAATTCTTTTAAATATTGTTCTTTTTGTTCGATATTCTTTTTTAAATTAAGAGTCATTTGGTTAAATGACCTGGCCAACAAACCAATTTCCGCTCCGCACTGGGTTTTGATTTTATAATCAAAGTTACCTTGAGAAATTCGTCTGGAACCGGATACCAGTTTATCCAAAGGTCTTACCAAACGCAGTGACAGATAGTAACTGATGACAATTCCTATAAAAATAAAGATAAAGGTAATAAGGGATAATATAGTGTTAGATTGATTTATGGCCGTATTTACATCACGTTTATCTATTCCGGCTACTATGGCCGCTAAAACATTACCCTGTTCGTTTTTAACAGGTATATAAACCAGCAGATAGTTATTTAGCCATTGACGATTTAAAAGGTTTAGGGGGTCTTTGGATTGATGAGACATCTGTATTTTACCGGTTTGTTTTATTTTTTCAAAAATATCTTCTTGTAAGGGCAGTTTATGTTCAAATGAATGTGCAATCAATTTGTTATCTACAATTAAGCCCAATTTGGTATTAATGTTTGAACTTAATAATCCGAGCCAGTTTTTATCCAGAAAAAAACCAGCGCGAATGATGATATTTTCGGCATTATCCTCAAAACAAATAGAATCCATATAGCTTATAATAGCGGATGTTTTTTTTGATAAAATGAAACTGGTTAATTCTTCTGATGTACAACGCTTAATTTGGGCGGCTGTTTTTTTATTTACCGGTAATGTGTCGGGATAGCTGAACAACACCCTGCCGCTGGCTGTTGTTAGCTGGAGCAGCTCTATACCCAACATCTTGGATATATTGGTTAGCTTTTTATTAAGCTGATTGTCTTTAGTTTTACTGCCGCTGGATGAGGCCAGATCGATTCTTTGAATCAGATTTTGATCATTACGTATAAAATTGATACAAGTGTCAGCCTTTTTTTCCAATGCTCTCATGGCGTCGGAGATCATTTGGGCGGCATATAATCCTTCCTGTTTTTTGGAGTTTATCAGCTTGCTTTCTATCATGTGAGAGGTAACTATAATGCTTAAAATCATAGGAAACAGGATGATGCTGACGAAGATAAGAGTTAATTTCGGTAATAGACCGATGTTTTTCCAGTACATTTTAAAACCTGCAATTACTATTTGCTGCTGAATGTGTTGTTTATACATGTGTAAACAATAGACTTATAGAAGCAAAATATGTACCAGATTGTGTGTTGATAAGAAAAACACAGATTGACAGCGTCTAAATTTTAATTTAATATCTATATATTGTCTATCTCGCAGATTTTATGTTTTATCTTTCGGTATGTCTCATGCCGATAACCAGATAAGGTATAAAAAAATCGGGATTCTGAGCTTACTAAAAATTGTCTTTTATCTCTTAAACGGGGGAAAAAGTATGTTGAAGACTTGCAAAAATTGGCTTAAAATACCGATTTTAACAATAACTGTTATTTCTTTATTGTCACCTAATCTATTTGCTGAAGAAGCGGATAAGCCGGAAACTCCGTCAAAATGGAAATCATCTGTGGCTACTTCTTATGTAACTGCATCCGGGAATTCAGAAAGCCAAACTTTGAGTATTTCAGCGGATGCAAACCGATGGGCTGCTACAAATGAACAGGTATTTAAGGCTGGCATAATATATGGAAAAAGCGAAGGGGAGAAAACCAGCGAGTATTGGTATACAAGCGCAAAACATGAACACTCTCTAGCGGAAAAATCATATGTTTTTATTTTAAGCGGTTTAGAGGGCAATAAATTGGCCGGTTACAGCCTGCGATTTAACTTAAGCCCTGGTTTGGGTTATAGGCTTTTGGAGGGCAGGCATACTCTTAAGGCAGAAGCTGGTCCGGGCTATGTATATGAAAATAGAATAGGGGATGATAATCAATCATTCTTATCGGGAAGAGCATATGCGTCATATAAATTTCAAATAACGGAAAATACGAGCATAGCGCAAGACGCCGAATATCTATATGATTTTAGTAATCCAGATAATTATCGGTTCAATACAAACACTTCACTGGTGGTAAAGTTATCTGATTTGATTAGTTTTAAAACGGGGGTGGATGTAAAATATGTAAACGAGCCGCCGGAAGGGAATGAACACAGCGATGTTTTTACCAGCACATCTTTAGTTTTTACTTTTTGATGTTACAGCTTATAGCAAGTAAGTTTTACATCGAATTCAGGCTGTTTAGAATTATACTCAATCAGCTTATAAATAATGATTTTCAAATTTTAAAAAATTAATAGAACCACAAAAGTTACAAAGAATGCAAAGAGATGATAAAATAACTTGATAGTATGGGAAATCCAATTTTTGTTTTTTGTAGATGCCGACCTTTAGGTCGGCTATTGTGCGTTGGTCTTAAAGACTTGTTTTGTATGTCTAACCAAGCCGACCTAAAGGTCGGCATCTACAGTGGCTGCAAGACAGCCCGCCCAAAGGGCGTTTACTTGTTAAACCCTTTGTGTTCTTTGTGGTAAAAAACTATTGTAAATTCACAATTTATGACTTTGTTGAGTATAGCGATATAAACTTATCTATGACTAAATGTTAAAATAACTTGAAATTTTATCAGATAGTGGTAAAATTTAAATGATAAAAAAGATTAATTGGAAGGGCGCTGTTTTGTCTTGGTTGTTCCTGATAAGGCATAACTATAACTGTTTGTGTTGTATTATTAGATAGTTAGATGTTTTTTGAGTTCTCATCTTTACCATAAAAAATTCTTATAATTTAACGTGAGTTCGACATAAATTTCTTGATTTTATTGAGCTGTAGGGGCGGCGGCGTGGGTTTTTGACCCTATTCCCGTCCGTGATTCTGGAGGGGATACCCCCAATGCGTTGACTTAAGATACCCAAAATTAAAAATGTAGGGTGGAACAAGCCCATATTGGGAATAAGCTTACAAAAAAATATGTTGGGCCTGCGTTTTTTTTATGGTTGCGGTTCCACCATATTGTTTTTTTTAAGATAATCTGTTATATAAGATACTTTAAGCCACCCTGCGGTGATATTGATCCTGACGAGTGGGGACGGGAATCCATAAGTTGCTTTAAAAACGCTAGATTCCTGCTTTTGCAGGAATGACATAATTTAAATACAGATGAGCGATTTCTTAAATTAAGGGTTTAAGTAAAAATAATTTATTTACATAAGAGGAGTAGGTGCTATGAAGCGATGCGGTGGTTTATTAAAAAAAAGCCTGGCAATGATACTATGGGCGATGTTTTTTTCGGTAAATGTATGGGCGGCGGATTATTATGTTGCTGTCGGCGGTAATAATGCAAATGACGGCTCAGTAAGCGCTCCGTGGCAAACCATTACCTATGCCTTGGTTCAAGCCCAAAAAGGCGATATTATACACGCCTCCGCCGGCGCTTATTCCTCTATTATTAATGGGTAAACCTTTCCCTTATACCTAAAAGACGGCGTATCCCTAATTGGCGAGAATAAAAATACCGTTATACTTGATGCTGCAAACGGTGCAAGAGTTATAGACGGACAAAGAATTACCTCAGCCGCCTTAAGCGGTTTTACCATAACGGGCGGTAAAGCGCCGATTGGCGCCGGCATAAAACTGACCCATTCCTCTATTAACATCACGGATAACATAATTACCAATAACCAGGCCGCAAGCGGCGCGGGTATTTATGTTCGCGCTTATAGCGGAACAATAAGCGGTAATAGTATCTATAACAACACATCTTCCAGAGACGGAGCCGGTATCAGGCTGGATGAATCAAGCGGCAGCGTAGTAAATAATAACATTTCCAACAACTTGGCCGGAGCCGGAGCCGGTCTTTATATTTCCGCTGGCAAACCTATCATTAAATTCAATCAAATCATTCAAAATACCGCCTATATGCAGGGCGGAGGATTATTTGTAAGCGATTCAGCTTGTAGTATCAGCCATAATACGATAAGAGCAAACAAAGCCGCGACAGGCAGCGGAGGCGGCCTTTTTATAGTGAACTTTTCAGGGAATTTAAACAACAACTTAATCGTTAAAAATACAGCCGATGCCGTAGGTGGAATATATACTGATAATTTAACGCTAAATGCTCAAATGGTGAATAATACTGTAGCCGATAATGTCGGTTCTTTACCCGGTTCTGTAGGCGGAATGCAGGTCAGTGAATCAGCGGCTGTAATTAAAAATAATATTTTCTGGAACAATGGCGCTGATAATATGTTTGCCGGATTGGATAGCGCTTATTCAGTCACTGAACCTATTACAGAGTCCAGCCTCCAGGGGATAAGCTATTCTCTTATTGATGATTATGCGGGACAGAATAATAATATATTCGCAGACCCGCTGTTTGTGGATGCACAGGGTAATGATTATCATCTGGCGGTTGGTTCGCCTGCTATAGATGCCGGAAATTCCGATACGGCGATTACTTCTGATTTAGACGGCAATCCGCGCATTCTAGGTAGTAATACTGATATGGGGGCTTATGAAACTCTGGTATGTACCGATGCTGATAGCGACGGATATTTTGCCATTACAGGCTGCGGTACAGAGGTAGACTGCGATGACGGCAATCCGGCTGTAAATCCGGGCGCGGTTGAGGTTTGCGATTCGGTTGATAACAACTGTAATGGTCAGGTTGATGAGGGCTGTAACCTGCCTGCGCTGGCAGAGCGGATTCGTTCTACTATTAAGGAACTTCCTTGCAGCGCCTTTAAGAAGAATAAATGCCGCTTTAGGAAAAAATTAAATAAGAAAATGCTGGCCATAAAATATACTATTATTGCAGCGGAGAATTTGTCGAATAAGCCTAAGAAACAAAAGAGACTTTATCGGTTGGCGAAGAAAAAATCACAAAAAGTGTTAAATAAAACCGATGGTTGTTATAATAACGGCGTTGCCGACGCTAAGGATTGGATTGACGAGTGCGCCGCTCAGGCTCAGGTTGACCCATTGCTGCGACAGTTGATTGCGAGTTTGGACTTGTTGGATTAGACTGTCGCCAAATAGAGAAAATGGCTAAGAAGTTTCAAGTTGATCTGATGTTTCTATAATAGGTTTTAAGCTTGTCATTCTGAACGGAGAGGCTGTGTCATAATTGCCTATAACCTAAAAATTGTCCTCAATCTGTCATTCCTGCGAAGGCAGAAATCCATTCTTTTCAATAAGTTATGAATTCCCACTTTCGTGGGAATGACAGGAAAAAAGAATTTTTGCTAATTACGACACAGTCTCGGAGTGAAGAATCTACTTGCTGTTGCGGGGGAGATTTTTCAGCCTACGGCCTTAAGAATGACAGATAATTTTATGTGGCTGTCGGATTTTCAAATCCGACAACTAGGCTTCGGGGGCAGGTTTCTTAATTTGACCCCGCTAAAAACATTATAGCTAATTATGCGGTTATGCTTAGATGTTTTGGGATGTTCCTATTATAGAAACATACCTGTGCTTGAGCAAGGTGTGTTGGATTCGGGGGAATCGTTCTATAATTTTATTATCTTTCATTTATAATGAATACCTGTTATATCAGACCCCTTAATCCACCTTACGAGATAATTGATATGTTTCATGAAATGTGCGGGTTAAAGGCGGAGGCTAAAGATAAATAATCCTGTTGCCTGCGGTATTCTTTTTTGTATTAGAAAAACTGATGTTTGCGTTTTTTTTAGGAGATGGGACGATGGGTAAAATATTAAAAACTATGTTAATCGGTATTTTTTGTATGGTGATGATTGGTATGTTCTCAATAAATGCGCGGGCTATTACTATTAATGAGATAATAACTTTTGTTAATCAGCTTGATGTGATGGAATTTACCAATTCAGATATAAAACTTAAAGATGCCTTAGGTAATGATCTTGATTCTATTTCGGAAGTTCTTAATTTAAAAGATGAGGAAACTGATGCGGACACCAAAGTCGAGCTAAGGGAAGATGCGATATACAGTCTTGACCTTCTAAAGGACAAAAGTAACGGCTGTATAGCCGCCGGTAGTCCTGATGAGAATGATTGGTTTGTAAATTGCACCACCCAGTTGAATTTTCATGGACAGGTTGATGAGTTGATTAATCAGCTAACTACCGAATAAACATAATTCATGTTACGCATGATGTAGGGTGGTCAAGCCCGGATCATGAATGGCGTAAAATATAATTTTAAGCAATGCGTTGTTTATGTTTCGGGATGTCTCATCCCGAAACATAAACATGAGTTAGTAAGTTCCTGCCAATATGTCCAAAGCGGCTTGCCGGCTTTTTTCATCTTCTACATTAAGAGTGCGTATCTTTCTGTCAATCCGCCGCAGCAGCCTGCAAAGTACATTTCCCGGACCAAGCTCTATAAAAGTATCCACCCCTTGAGCAATCATATAACGTATAGAATCCTCCCAATATACAGAAGAATAAACCTGTTTGATAAGAGCATCTTTTATATCAGCGCTTGCCTGTACAGGTTTTGCGCCGACATTACTGATAATAGGAATTGAGGCCGCATTAAAGGTAAGCTTATCAAGCTCATAAGCGATTTTATCGCCCACTTTACGCATTAGGCTGCAATGAGAGGGTATGCTTACCGGAAGCAGGCTAACCAGTTTTGCGCCCTTATCTTTAGCTTGTTTAATAGCCTTAATTACCGCTGTGCGCTCTCCAGATATAACGATTTGTTTGGGGCAGTTAAAATTGGCGGCTTCCACCTGTACGGGGCTGCAAATTTCCAGAACTTGCTTGCGGGATAAGCCGATAACAGCCGCCATAGCTCCCTTGCCTTCGGGTGCGGCATCCTGCATGTATTGAGCGCGTTTTTGCACCAATAATAAGGCGTCTTCAAAAGAAATAACGCCGGCGGCCATTAAAGCGGTATACTCTCCCAGGCTATGTCCGGCAACAAATTGAGGTTGTATACCATTATCGGCCAGGCTAGCCCAAATGGCTGCGCTTAGGGTTAGGACAGCCGGTTGAGTGTATACGGTTTGATTAAGTTTTTCTTTTGGGCCGGAAAAGCATAAATCCTGCAAATCATAGCCTAAAATTTCACTGGCTATGGCAAAATAGCGACTGGCTTGAGGGCAGTTGATTCCCATACCCACATATTGCGACCCCTGCCCGGGGAATATAAAAGCTAATTTATTCATTGTTTAACCTACTGGTAAAAGGCTCTAATAATATTATATGTCAATGATAACATATCTATATAGATAACTCAAGTTGCTGCCTATAATGAAGTTATCCCTTTTGGTCATTGTCAGGCCTAAAGCCGAAGACTCTGCTCGCATATGTAGGCAGATTCTTCATTCCGCTTACGTTTCATTCAGAATGACAGCTATGTAAAACCAATTTGTATAAAGATTGACCTAATTTTGTCATTCTGAGCGGAGCGAAGAATCTAATCTTTTCAATATGTTATAGATTCACGTTTTCACGGGAATGACAGGAAAGTCGTATGATGACACAGCCTCTTGGCTCAGGGTGACGGTTAGAAACTTTTTACGAGTTTATCATATGATAAAAACATGAAAATAAAATTAGTGGCAGAATAAGATGCGCTATGGTAAAATAGTTAATCTTTGTAGTATAATAGTCGGTAAATAAAATTAATTAAGTTTTTTTATGGTATAAAAAATTATATAAAGGGAGGTAATTAGATATGGCGTCAGATAAAGTGCTAATTTTAGATGATGAGAATTTTGCCAGCGAAGTATTAGAATCCGATATACCGGTATTGGTTGATTTTTGGGCGCAATGGTGCGGTCCCTGCCGCATGGTAGCCCCGATATTGGATAAACTGGCCGATGAATTTGAAGGCAGATTAAAAATAGGTAAATTAAACGTAGATGAAAGCCGTCAAACCGCCGGTCATTATGACATAATGAGCATTCCAGCCCTGTTGATATTTAAAAACGGAGAGGTAGATGATAAGATAATAGGCGCTCAGCCCGAATCCAAACTCCGCAGCCGGATTGAGCAATCGCTTTAATAAGGTTTTTTACCGTCATTCTGAGGCTGAAGGCCGAAGAATCTACAGTTTACGTGAGCAAGACCTTTAGCTTTGCTCAGGGTGACAACTTAAGAATAATTAATACCAAGTTGCAATCAAAAAAACATTAATTCGGTACCCTATGTCGCCCCTGACCCAGAGTTAATAGGGTCTGGCTCAGGGGCGAGCTCGACTACTGTGATGTTTTGATTGCAACTTGGTATAAAACCTATTATAGAAACATCAAATTGCTTACCGCAGGTATTTCGGGGGTAATGTTGTTGACAAAAGTAGCTGTCATTCTGAATGAAGCGAAGCGGAATGAAGAATCTGCCCGCGTATGCGAGTAGATTCTTCGGCCTTCGGCCTCAGAATGACAGGCGAAGAAAAGTCCTTTTAGTACAGGGTATTCTTAAGTCAACAGCATTGTATTTCGGGGGGACTCACCCCGAAAGTTTGACATGTATATACGAAAGGCAGCATTTTGACATATAAACCATCGTTAGAAGAATTTATAGCCAAAAGCAAACAAGGCAATCTAATTCCCGTATACGGCGAGATACTGGCCGATATGGAAACCCCTGTTTCCGCATTCAAAAAAATTGACGGGGGTAAGTATTCATATCTGTTAGAAAGCGTAGCAGGGGGCGATAAATGGGCGCGTTACTGCTTTTTGGGCGCTAATCCAAGCCTTGTATTTAAAAGTAAAAAAAACAGGGTAGAGATTATAAAAGACGGTCAGACTGAAGCATTTTGGGCAGATAATCCACTGGATAAATTAAAAGAATTAATGGGCAAATATCAACCGGTACACGTAGAGGGCTTACCGCGTTTTTTCGGCGGCGCTGTAGGTTATATCGGTTATGATATGATACATTTTTTTGAGGAATTACCCGATAATACGACTGATGATTTGTCCTTATCCGATATGCTGTTTATCTTTACCGACAGTATTTTAATCTTCGATAATCTAAACCTTACCATAAAGGTGGTCTGTAATGTTCACCTGCATGCTGATACGGATATTATACACGCCTACCGAAACGCTCAAAATCAGATAAACGATATTATCGGCAAACTTAAACAGTCGCTGCCGGATTATTCCTTAATAAACAGGGCATCCGCAGGCTCGGATTCAAATGGCGGTATAGAATCCAATATGAGCCGTGAAGAATTTGTGGATGCGGTGAAAAAAGCCAAGGAATATATCTTAGCCGGCGATATATTGCAAGTGGTCTTATCTCAACGGCTGAGCGCTCAAATTGAGGCTTCAGGCTTTGATATTTACCGTATCTTGCGTAGTATAAATCCCTCGCCTTATATGTATTATCTTAAATTTGATGATTTACAGATAATCGGCTCTTCGCCTGAAGTGCTGGTTAGGGTTGAAGATGATAAGGTGGAGGTGCGGCCCATTGCCGGTACGCGTCCCCGCGGAGATACTGAGGTTGAAGATATGCGCTTGGAAAAAGAGCTTTTAGCCGATGAAAAAGAATGTGCCGAGCATCTTATGCTGGTTGATTTGGGGCGAAACGACGTAGGCCGTATTGCAAAAACCGGTATGGTAGAAGTAACCGAATATATGAGCGTAGAGCATTATTCTCATGTTATGCACATTGTATCTAATGTGCGGGGTATCCTAAAGGACGGTAAAGACGTCTTTGAAGCGCTTGCGGCCTGCTTTCCGGCAGGTACGGTATCCGGCGCCCCGAAGATCAGGGCTATGCAGATAATAGATGAGTTAGAGCCGACTAGACGCGGCCCGTATGCCGGCGCTGTGGGGTATTTCAGCTTTTCGGGTAATATGGACACCTGTATTACCATACGTACTATA
Organism: bacterium; assembly: GCA_024276125.1. Classification (GTDB taxonomy): domain Bacteria; phylum SZUA-182; class SZUA-182; order SZUA-191; family JAJRXT01; genus JAJRXT01. The sequence continues at coordinate 16,916 of JAJRXT010000096.1, read as the reverse complement.
TTGGTTAAAGACGGATGCGCTTATGTTCAGGCAGGCGCCGGTATAGTGGCTGATTCCGTGCCGGAGTGCGAGTATGAGGAGACCTTGAATAAGGCTAAGGCGCTTATTAAGGCTATCAAACTAGCCGGTATAAAATAGAAACTTATCGCATAGCAGGTAGCTGACTATTGTAGAAGCCGACCTTTAGGTCGGCCTGCCAGACGTACAAAACAAACCTTAAAACTGGCGTAAACAATAGCCGGCCTAAAGGTCGGCTTCTACGCAACACATTAAGGCAAACTATGCTATTAATGATTGATAATTACGATTCATTTACCTATAATCTGGTGCAGTATATAGGCGAGCTGGGAGAAGATATACGCGTATACCGCAATAATAAAATCACCTTATCCCAAATTGAGGCGCTAGCGCCGGATAAGCTGGTTATATCACCCGGGCCTTGTACGCCTAAAGAAGCGGGTATTTCTGTTGCGGCTATTAAGCGCTTTGCCGGTAGGCTGCCTATATTGGGCGTATGCTTAGGGCATCAGTGTATAGGCGAGGCTTTCGGCGGCAATATAATACGTGCGGCAAGGCTCATGCACGGTAAAACATCGGAAGTATATCACGACGGGCGCAGCGTTTTTACCGGTCTACCCAATCCATTTACCGCCACGCGCTATCACTCGCTTATTATAGAACGCAACAGTATACCGGATTGCCTTCAAATTTCCGCTTGGACTAAAGAAAATGAGATTATGGGCGTTCGGCATAAAGAGCTTGCAGTCTACGGCGTGCAGTTTCATCCCGAATCCATTATTACCCAATATGGCAAAAAGCTTTTGGGTAATTTTCTTAAGTTGTAGATAAATAAAATGAACCGTATATTAATTTTAAGTAATAATGATAAGCTGACAGCCGGTATAAGCGCTGATATTCGTGAATGGGGATATAATCTTTTCTCACTGGAACGGAAGAAGTGGGAGCCTAAGAGTATATCGGAAGAGCGGCCTGATTTAATCTTATTTGATATAACTGAGAATAAAGAAAATAATATAGAAATATGTCAGGAGATAAAAACCGATAAGAAATTACAGCGGCTTGAATTGAGCTTAATTCTAATGATTAATGAAGAAAATTGCGCCTCATTATTGAATTATAAAAAATACGATGATTTTATAATTATTCCATATCGCAGGGCGGAATTAAAGACAAGGATAGGCCGCCTGCTTAAGCAAAAGGATAAAATTGCCGGTCAGCAGGCTATAATTATCGGTAATTTGGCAATATATCCCTCGCGTTATGAAGTTTGCGTAAGCGGCTTACCAATAGAGCTTACTTACAAGGAATACGAGCTGTTGAAATATTTAGCGACCCGCCGCGGCAGAGCCTTCAGCCGCGAAAGCCTGCTAAATACTATCTGGGGATATGATTATTACGGCGGCACCCGTACTGTGGATGTACATATCCGGCGTATACGCGCCAAAGTCGGCGATGAATATATAAAAACCGTACGAGGCGTAGGCTATATGTTTAAGGGGTAACGGGCGAGTCCGCCCCGATGTTGTTGACTAAGGAACTGTCATTCTGAATGAAGCGAAGCGGAATGAAGAATCTTCTCGCTGTAGCGGGGAGAGATTCTTCGGCCTTCGGCCTCAGAATGACAGGCTAATAAGAGCTGTTCACCTTAAATTAACAGCATTAGTCGGTCGTTATACCCTTCTTTAAAAAAACCGGTCAATCAGGATATAAACATGTCGCTAATTCCTCCCGCATCCATAATTACCCTTACTACAGATTTTGGCGCCTCCGATCATTATGCAGGCGCCATGTGCGGTGTGATGCTTAGTATAAATCCGCAGCTTAGGTTTGTGGATATTACTCATCAGATTAACTCATACGACCTTACAGATGCCGCATATACAACAGACGCTGCTTACAGATACTTTCCCGCAGGTACTATTCATTTGATCGTAGTTGACCCGGGGGTGGGCAGCGGGCGTCGTGCAATTTTAGCCTGCTGCGGTAATTACTATTTTATAGCTCCTGATAATGGGGTATTATCGGCGGTATTTATGCAGGAAGAAGATGTAAGCGTTTTTGAGATTAGCGAAACAAAATATTTCCTACAGCAGGTAAGCGCCACTTTTCATGGCCGCGATATATTTGCGCCGGCTGCCGCCTGGCTTTCAACAGGGATAGAGCCTGCCTCATTCGGCAAGCAAATTACCGATTATAAGCTAATAGACTTGCCCCAAGCGCAATTAAAAGAGCCGGATATTATAAGCGGGCAGATAATTAAAGTGGATAAATTCGGTAATATGATTTCTAATATTACTTATCAAGATATTGAATCGGCTAAAAAAAAATGGGGAAAGCAAAAATTTATTATAGAATTGGGCGAGGCTAAAATAACGAATTTAATACAATATTACGCCCAAGCCAAAGATAAGCAGCCGTGTGCCTTATTTGGCAGCTCGGGTTATCTTGAAATAGTGATAAAACAACAACGGGCATGCGATATATTGGGAATAAGCGTAGGCCAACACATAAGGTTGATTTACTTATAAAGAATAAACCATGAGGAACCCTTTTTGAAAAAAGTGTTCCTCAAACTCCTCCCAAAAACTTTCAATCTTAAGGCATTTGGTTGGCGGCACATATTATCTATCTGCAATATTTATAGCAGGTATCATTGTGCCGCCAGCCAAATGCCTTGAATAAAGTTCTTAGGAAGGGGGTTTGGGGGATAACCCTTCTTTTAAGAAGGGTTTCCCCCAAGGTTTTATCCTTTATAGATAAATTGAGGCTTAGGTTATAATATGACATTAGATTATGCTTTTTTATTAATGCAGGCTTATCGGCGGATGTTAGCTGTTTTCGGGGAGCTTGACTGGTGGCCGGGGGACAGCCCTTGGGAGATAATGGTTGGCGCCGTACTTACTCAGAATACCGCATGGAGTAATGTGCAGTTGGCAATTGCCAATCTTAAAGCGTATAATATGCTGGCTGCATCCGCTATGTCCGCTGCGCCGGATGAGCAGTTAGCCGAATTGATTAGACCGTCCGGTTATTACCGACAGAAAACCAAAAAGCTAAAAGCGCTTACCGCCTTTTTTCAGCAGGAATATGATTCTTCTATTGAAAATATGTGCGCTGAGGAATTGCCCGTATTAAGGGATAAATTGCTCGGGGTCTATGGTATAGGGCCTGAGACGGCGGATAGTATCTTATTGTATGCTCTTGGCAAACCGGTCTTTGTAATTGACGCTTATACCAAACGTATATTTTGCAGACACGGATTTTTCCCGGAGACTTATACCTATTATGATATACAGGATTTTTTTGAAAGGCGTCTGCCGGTAGATGTCAGGTTGTATAATGAATTTCACGCTCAGATTGTATATACAGGCAAACAATACTGCCGCAGTAGAAAACCGCGTTGTACCGGCTGTCCGCTGGAGGGATTTGATTGTGCTTAGACAAATGCTGTCATTCTGAAGCCGTAGGCGAAGAATCTGTACACGTATGCGAGCAGATTCTTCACTGCGCTTACGCTTTGTTCAGAATGACAATAAAAAATGTACACATTTTATTGAAACCTTGCACTAGCTCGCATATTTCATGGGGTTTGGCAAATCTTTGCGGAAATGGCTTATAACACAAGACAATAACCCAACGTCCTGAAAATACAATTTGTATTATTAAGTTTTTAATTGGAAGCGTAAAAAGCCTGTAATTTTAGATAGATAAGTTTTTCCGCAGATTAACTCCCGAATTATTCGGGCTCGCTCGCTTACAGTTGTTTTACGGGATTAATCAGTTTACCGATATCCTCAATTTCTATCTCCACTATATCGCCGGCTCTTAGATGATATTCATTGGGAAGCATAATACCGGTGCCGGTAGATACTAACGTACCAAAGGGAATTGGATTGTGCAGATACAGGTATTTATTTAATTCGTTAAAAGAACGTCCTATGCGTGATGAGTGTGTACTGTCGCTATAAACAGATTTATTGTCTCTTATAATATTACAGCTTATCTTTAAGTTCATCGGATCGGTCAGCTCATCCGCCGTTACGATAACCGGCCCTATAGCGCAGCAGCCGCTATAAATTTTTGACTGCGGCAGGTACAGCGGATTATCGCGTTCTATATCCCAGGCGGATACATCGTTGCATATGGTAAAGCCCAATATTTCCTGATTATCCCCCAAAACATAGGCTAATTCCGGCTCTGGCGCCGTAAGCGATGAGTCGCTGCGTATGCAGATATAATCATTTGATCCCACGCAACGCGAAGCCGTAGCCTTAAAAAAACATTCCGGTCTGGCGGCATTATAAACCCGCTCATATATACCCTGCTGTCCGCCGGCATCCTCATCACGCGCGCTGGCGCTACGCATATATGTAACCCCAAATGCCCAAACCTCCGGCGGATAAATTGGGATTAGCAGATGCGGAGTATTTTTATCAGGAAAAAGATTCAGCGCCTTAAAATTATATTCTGGCGTATGTTTATTTTTAAGTAAATTAGCAATAAGTTGACTCGCCGTACAGTCTGCTTTGTTCGCCAGTTTAAATAAATTAAGCGCCGAATCAATCAGCATATCCAATGAGCTTAGATCAAAGACGGTCTTATCTTCTAACAACCCCACCCGCAAGCCGGATTCGGGGAGATAAAATTGCAGCAATTTCATATATAATTCCTTAGGATCAGCATAAAGCGATAGTGCGGCACGGAGCGCCGTCTGAATTATCAAGCAATAAAGGCATACAGCACAGAGTGAAACTCAAAGGCAGTTTTTCTAAATTGGTTAGGCTCTCAAGTAGTAAAACCCGGCCATTGCTAAATAGGATTTGGTGAATTTTACTGTCTCCGGGCATATCCACGCTTAATGAATCAAGCCCCACCACGCGTAAGGTTTTATGGCGTACCAATAATACGGCGGCGGATACGTCAAGATAGGGAAAGTCTTTATCCACAATACCTTTGGATAATAATTTTCCATAACCGGTATGAAAAACAACAGCTTCAACCCATGACATTCTAGCTAAAAATGGTTCTAAATCCTGCTCAGTAATTACTTTGCGATATAGTATTCCCTATTTACAAGCCGTATAGGGTCCTTCAATATCGGGAACCAAATCAATCTTCATGGCTTTGTTTACAAAATAGCTGGGAGGGAATCTATCCAGTGAGTAGCCGGTCTGTATATGATGTCTGGGGGCGTCCATATGTGTGCCATTATGTGTGCCTAATTTCACGCTCAACATATTGACGTTGTCTTTAGCAATAGTTTTTATCGGTTGTATGTCAATTTGCGGATCACCAGGATATATGGCCATATTTTTTCTTAATTTAAGAGATAGATCAACGATTTTATTGTATCTAATCAGCATTTGATACCTCCATATAAGCTCCTTTTATGGCTGAGGCGGCAAGTTTGGTATAGAGAGCGAGTACGCCTTTATTATATTTAGGTTTTGGCGGTTTCCAACGGGTCTTTCGCTGAATTAAAACCTTATTTATTTCTTGCTCATTCATTATTTTGCCGTTTATACCTATAATGTCTAAACATTTTTTTATTATATTTAATTTAATTATATCACCGTTTTCAACTAATGCAATAATCCCGCCCGCTTGGGCTTCAGGACTTACATGTCCTACTGACGGTCCCGCCGTACCCCCTGAAAAACGCCCGTCCGTAATTAAAGCTACCTTGCCTTTAAGAGCAGGATAATGACAAATGGCTTGCGATAACAAGTATAATTCCGGCATACCACAGGCTTTGGGACCTGCATACCGTACTATTATCACAGAACCCGCAATTATGTGTCCATGGAAAAGCGCTTCTTGAGCCCGATTTTCACTGTCAAATACCACGGCGGAACCGCAAAAAGTATACATATTCTTACTTAAAGCGATATGCTTTATTATCGCCCCTTCCGGCGCCAGATTCCCTTTAAGTACAGTAAGCGAACCCTGAGTACAGATAGGATTTTCTACTGAATAAATAATTTGCTTACTTTTTAGATTAAAATTTTTAAGATACCCCTTATATCTATTAAAATACCCTCTTTTTTCACATTCTTCAAGGTTTTCTCTCAATGTTTTTCCGGTAACAGTCAAAACATCCAGATGTAGAAATTCCCTTAATTTCCACATAATCCTCGGTACGCCGCCGGCATACCATAAATATTGAGCGGGATAAACCCCGGAAGGCAGGATATTAGCTAAATAAGGAATCCTCCGGTGTATAGCCTCAAATGTATGGGTGTCTATCAACAGGTCTAATTCATAAGCTAGGGCAGATAAATGCAATGCGGCATTAGATGATCCGCCAATTGCCGCATGCACTATAATAGCATTTTCCAAAGCTTTTTGGGTAAGAATTTTGTGCGGAGGAATAAAATTTTTTATAAGCGCTCCAGCAGCTTGTCTGGACTGCCTTAATATATGTGGAGATTTAGCCGGTATAAGAGCGCTGCCGGGCAGCGCCATACCCAAAGCTTCAGCCAATACCTGCATGGTGGAAGCCGTACCCATAAATTGACAGGCTCAGCAAGTGGGAGCTGCATCCTCTGATAAACGCTGGAATTCTGAAGCCGAGATTTCCCCTTTTTTAAGTTGAAAAAACTTAGCCGGTATATCTCCTTGATAAAGCCCTGCGGCTCCAGTATCCATGGAGCCGCCCGGTATTAAAATTGCCGGAATATCTAGTCTTGCCGCTGAGATTAAATGCGCCGGTATAGATTTATCGCAGGACGAAATGAGAATCAGCCCGTCTGCTTGCTGGCTTTGCGCCTGTATTTCCACTAATTGCGCCATTACTTCACGGAACGCCAGACTGTAGCGCATACCCCAGTGTCCTTGGGCAATACCGTCGCATACATCGCTGATGCAGGTCTTTATTGCTCTTGCACCGGCTTCAAATATGCCGATATATGCCTGTTCAACTAAGCCGTCAAGATGAATACTGCCCGGATGAGTCTGTCCGCTGGTGGAATTTATCAAAATATGCGGTTTGGATAAATCATCGCAAGACCAACCCATGCCAAGACGCAGGGAATCCACCTGAGCGCTCAATTTTCTTATAGCCTGAGTTTTGTAGTTTGGCATTATTTTTGCTTGCCCTTCGTAGGCCGTAGCAGCCGACCTTAAGGTCGGCTGCTACGGCCTAAAAGATGTCTATCTTCTATCTTCAGTACGCGCAAGCGTCAGCACATCTACCTGTTGCGCGCCTGATTTAAGCAATACTTTAGCGCATTCTCTTACTGTAGCTCCGGTGGTGTAGACGTCGTCAATCAGCAATAATTTTTTATCCTTGATTCTCTCAGGATATTTTATACCAAAATCGCCTTTAACATTTGTTATTCTCAAATTGCGGTTTAATCCCGCCTGAGCCTGATCCATCTTTTTTCGGTAAAGATTATACAGCATTAAAGGCCGGCTATAGTATTTAGCAATGGGTTTGGCCAATATCAATGATTGGTTGAATTCTCTTTGTCGTAAGCGCCTGATGTGAATAGGCGCCGGCAGGATAAAATCATATTTTTGGATATACATATCCTCAGGCATATGCTCAATCATCCAATCGGCTAGCTTGGGAGCTATCCCTTTTATCTTGCGGTATTTTAAATGCTGAATGATTTTTTTTAGCGTCCCGTAGTATAAACCGATAGACCTCGCCTTAGCATAATATGTCTTACTGCCTTTTTTACAAGAGCCGCATTGATATTCTAAAGAATCCGTATTACCGGCATACGGTCTGCCGCAGGTTGCACAAGATTTTTTTATCGGTATCAATCCGCTCCAGCATGAAGGGCAGACTTGATATGAATGATTATACGGCAACACGCAGCTACATACTATACATGAGGCCGGTAAGAGTATATTTAAACCCAAAGAGAACATAGGCTAATTATTAATTTAATTTTGTAGCTGCGGGTTTTTAAACCCGCCTGTTATATAGCTGACTTAAAATTTTATGTTTCTATAATAGGTGTTAAGTTTGTCATTCTTAAACGAAACGAAGTGGAGTTAAGAATCTGTCTCCATATGCGAGCAGATTCTTCGGCCTACGGCCTTAAGAATGACAGCTAATAAATATTTCAATAATTATGTCTGCGGACCTGATTTGGCCAATTTGCTGACCGCTTGACAGACCGCATCCACTTCTTGGGCTGTATTAAAATATCCCATACTAAGGCGCGCCGTACCGTCAGGCGCAGACCCCATACGTTTATGAGCCAGCGGCGCGCAATGCAGTCCTACCCTGGTCATAACATCATGCTTTTGGTCTAAATAATAACCGACTTCATTACTGCGGAATCCGTCAACATTTATAGAAATTACTGAAGTCTGTTTTTTGGCGTCCTGCGGGCCGTATAAGGTTACGCCTTTAATACCTTGCAATCCTTCAATAAGCTGAGCGGTTAATTCCTGTTCGTGTGCGTGAATTTTTTCTATACCGGTTTTCATAATAAATTCCACTCCAGCGGCTAAACCCGCCAGCCCTACTGTATTTTTGGTGCCGCTTTCATATTTATCCGGCAGAAAATCTGGATGTACTTCCTGCTCTGAAAGACTGCCGGTACCGCCTTCTTTAAGCGAGGGCATAATATCTTCAATCCCTTCGCCTACATATAATCCGCCGGTACCCTGAGGACCAAACAGGCATTTATGTCCGGCAAAAGCCAATAAATCAACCTTATATTTTTTTACGTCAATGGGAAAAACGCCCGCTGTCTGCGCCGCATCAATTAAATAATAAACCCCGTCATATTTAGAGACTATCTCGCCGATTTCTTCTGCCGGCATAATTGTGCCTATTACATTAGAGGCATGAATTACAGCCACTAATCGGGTATTAGAACGTATGGCTTTTTCTATATCCCGCGGGTCTAGGATACCCTCTTTAGTGCAGTTTACTACGGTTAATTCAATAATTCCCTTTTGTTCTAAATGTCTTAGGGGACGAATCACCGAATTATGCTCAAAACAGGTGGTAATCACATGGTCTCCCGGGCGCAGCATACATTTAATACCCAAATTAAGCGAATCAGTAGCATTAAAGGTAAGTATTATCCTTGAAGAATCCTCCACTGCAAATATTTCGGCCAAAATTTCACGTGCATTAAGCACAAGACGTTCGGCTTCAACTGACATTTTGTGTCCCGAACGTCCCGGATTTGCTCCTACATAACGCATACAATGGTCCATTGCCTTATATACTGCTTCCGGCTTAGGCCAACTGGTAGCTGCATTGTCAAAATATATCATTGTTCCTCCTAATAAAATAGTTGGCAGCATTTAACCTAAATATATGTTTGTTAATTTTTTACCCGCTTATATATTATAATATGTTAATTTGGTGAAATAATAAATTTAACTGTAAGCAGATGCTTGACAGATATCATATAAAGATAGCATAATTTATTTCTAATTGTAAACCGGAATAATTCTATAATCTTTGAAATTCATAAAGACTAAAATAATTGTTTAAATCTATAGCCGCTCCAACTTATAATAATAACAATAGCTGTATTCATAAATTAGACCCGCGTATAAAGTTTTTAGCGCTCTTAGGCTTGATCTGCGCCTCGTTTTGTTCTATTTTAGGCTTAGGGCTGGTTTTTGCTATAACATTTTTGGCGATAGCCCTTGGCCGTATATCGTATGCTAAAATATTAAAAGCCCTTTATTCGCTAAAATGGCTGTTTATTTTTGGTATAATATTCCATGTATTTTTTACGCCGGGCCGTTATATTTTTACCGGTTGGCGAATTACCTATGAAGGGTTATACATGGGTATATTGATAAGTTTGCGTTTAGCGCTGCTTATAATGAACTCAAGTATTTTGATGCTGACCACCTCGCCCATACGGCTTACTCAAGGCCTGGAGTCTATGTTGTCCCCGCTAAAACGTCTGGGACTGCCGACAGCCGCTTTAGCTATGATGATTACTTTGGCTATGCAGTTTGTCCCCGTATTATTTTCAGAATCTCATCGTCTGTTAATGGCTCAAAAAGCCAGAGGTATAATTATCGGCGAGGGTAATATAATACAAAAAGCCCGCAACGCTTTGGTGTTAATTCTGCCGCTTATTATAGGCGCCGAGCGAAAAGCCGAAAATGTAGCGCTGGCTATGCACATCCGCGGTTATTCGGTTAAGCGCACAAGAAGCAGGCTGCATCCATTCAAACTATACCATAAAGACTATATAGTTGTTGCAATGGTAATGTTAGTGATGATAATATCTTGCTTTTAGAGGTGTGGCGCCTCGGTCGATTTTAGGGTAATTCCCCCTACGCTTCAATGTTGTTGACTTAAGAGAGCTGTCATTCTGAATGAAGCGAAGCGGAATGAAGAATCTGCTCGCTATCGCAGGGAGAGATTCTTCGGCCTTACGGCCTTAAGAATGACAGGCTAAGAAGCGCCATTTTTGTACAGAATCCTCTTAATTCAACAGCATTGCCCCTACGTTTCCGTTGGTCGCTTATATGTTTCTGGATGTCTCATCCCGAAACATTATCTAGGCGTTTCGGGATGAGACACCCCGAAACATAAACATAAAAAAATGCGTAATTTAAAATTGACAATTGCCTACGACGGGACTAATTTTTCAGGCTGGCAAGTACAACCAAGAGCCAGAACCATACAAGGGGTTTTATAAGCAAAACTGTCTAAAATAACCAGCAAAAATGTCCGCCTGCATGCCTCAGGACGCACTGATGCCGGAGTGCATGCCTTAGAACAAACCGCTCATTTTATAACCGAACATAATATACCGGAAAAAAACCTGCCTAAGGCGCTAAACAGCATGTTGCCGTTTGATATTGTGATAATCGGTGCAAAAGATATGCCGATTGATTTTCACGCCAGCTATCAGGCTAAGACTAAAAAATATGTATACCGAATTCTGACCGGCTTATATCCTTCTCCATTTGAGCGCAATTACAGCTGGCATATTCCAAGTCCATTAAATATAGATAATATGCGCGCCGCCGCTGTTTGTTTCTTGGGTAAGCATCATTTCGGGTCATTCCAAGGCTCCGGTTGCAGCTCCAATGACCCAGTGAAAACTATACTAACATTAACTATAAAAGAACAAAATAACTTTATTATATTTGAAATAACAGGCAGCGGTTTTTTGCGCCATATGGTAAGAAACATTGTGGGTACCTTAGTAGAGGCGGGACGCAATAAAATAGACGCAAATGATATAAAAGAGATACTAGCGGCACGCGACCGCAGACAGGCGGGGCCTACCGCTCCCGCGCAAGGACTGTTTTTAGTCAAAGTAGAATATTAAAAGGGTGTGTGACCAATGCTGTTGACTTAAGTTAAATGTAGGGTGGATCAAGCTCATATAGGGAAAGACTCTAAAAAAATATGTTGGGATTACGTTTTTTGACAGTTGCGAATCCACCACACCTTAGTGGTGGATTCGGGGTACTCTTTCATAAAAAGTATTGTCTTTAATTTATAACGAATATCTGTTATACCAGACCCCTTAATCCACCCTACGGTGAGATTATTATTTTTTGCGTAACATGAGTTAAAATAAAAATGAACATCCAGAATCATACATTAGATGTAATAAAATCGCACGGCTTAAAATTGCTTCAGTCGCAAAATGGATATCGTTTTTCAGTCGATGCCTTGTTAATAGCTGATTTTGCTGTTATTCCACTGGCAGGACGCGTGATTGATCTTGGCTGCGGCTGCGGTATTATCGGGCTTATACTGGCCAAGCGTCCTGAAGTAAAACAAGTGATAGGACTGGAATTACAGCCTTAATTAACCGCATTGGCCAAAGAAAATGTTAAAATAAATAACCTTGAGCATAAAATGTCTATTGTCCAAGGGGATATGCGGGATATCGGCTCATTATTTGACCCGCACGAATTTGATGCGCTAGCTGCCAATCCGCCGTATTGGAAGTGCGGCGCCGGTCGTATAAACCCCAATAGCAATATTGCTGGCGCCCGGCATGAATTATCGGTCAATATGGAGCAGCTAATAAAAGCATGTTGCTATCTGGTTAAAAACAGGGGTAAAATAAACCTTATTTATACGGCACAGCGCTTAGCTGAATTATTTAAAATGATGCAACAGTATAATATTGAACCCAAACAATTACAATTTATTCATGCAGATGAAAAATCAGAAGCCAGCCTCTTTTGCCTAATGGCCAGCCCTAACGGGCAGACCGGTTTAAAGGCGCTTGCTCCAAAATGGGCGGCGTGAAATAATAAGAGCCTGTCATTCTGAGGCTTAAAAGCCGAAGAATCTACTCGCATACGGGGGCAGATTCTTCATTGCGCTTACGCTTCATTCAGAATGACAACTACCTTACGGACATATTTATAATGAAGCCGTTTAATCTGTATGTTATTATTAATATAGAACCTAATCCGAAACACTCACCGGCAGAGTTTGCCCAAAGCATTATATCCGGCGGCGCAGATATTATACAATTGCGCTGTAAGGGTAAAAATACAGCCGTTTTTTTAGAACAGGCGCGGATAATCCGGCAAATTACCGCTAGCGCCGGTATCCCGCTTATAATTAATGATCGACTGGATATAGCGCAAGCCGTAGGTGCAGACGGGGTGCATCTGGGACAGGACGACCTGCCGATTGATGCTGCAAGATATATATTGGGTAAAGATTGTATTATCGGCATATCCACCCATAGCATACAGCAAGCGCTTACGGCTCAGTCCGGCGGGGCTGACTATATAGCAATGGGACCTGTATTTCATACAAACAGTAAACCAGACGTATGCGCTCCAGTAGGCTTGGAATTGATAAAACAATATAATGAAAAAATCCATATCCCCTGGCTGGCTATAGGCGGGATTAACCGGCATAATCTGCCCGGTTTGGTTGATAGCGGTATCCGCCGTATTGCGGTTATATCGGCTATAGCCGATGCGGACGATGTAACATCTGCCGCCAGAGAATTAAAACAAATGCTTTCCAAACCACATCTTCTCTCCCCCTTGGGGAGCAGCAATACTGTTGAATTAAGGTAACTGTCATTCTGAATGAAGCGAAGCGCAGTGAAGAATCTGCTCGCTATTATGAGGGGAGATTCTTCGGCCTTCAGCCTCAGAATGACAGGCTGAAAAAGAGCTTTTCATTTTATTTATGAGCTTATTAGAGTCTATAATGAAAAAAATCGCCCTTAGTATAGCCGGTTTTGATCCCATAAGCGGCGCCGGTATTACAGCCGATATTAAAACCTTTTCGGATTTTGGGGTATACGGCGTAAGCGTAGCTGCCGCTATAACCTGTCAGAATACGCTTGGCGTTAAGTCTGTATATCCTGTTAGCAATAATATAATTATCGAACAATTAGAAACATTGCTTTGCGATATATGCGTTGATGCCGTAAAAACCGGTATGCTCTATGATGCAAAGACGATTGATGCGGTTTGCGGCTGTATATATAAATATAAGCTTAAAAAATTAATCGTAGACCCTGTCTTATATTCCAGCAGCGGGGCTGTGCTGCTTAATGAAAATGCTGTTGGTCTATTAAAGGATAAATTAATTCCTGTAAGTTATTTAATTACTCCGAATCTATCAGAAGCCGGCATTTTGTGCGGTTTTAAAGTAGATAGTGTAGATGATATGAAAAAGGCGGCTAAAAAAATCCACCAATTTGGCGCTCGTTTTGTACTTATTAAAGGAGGACACCTAACCGGTAATAAAGTAATGGATTTGTTATATGACGGTTCCAAATTTACCTATTATGAGCATTTAAAGATAAGCGATAAGGACAAGGGATACCACGGTACCGGCTGTGCGCTTTCATCGGCTATTGCCGCATTGGCTGCCAAAGGCAGGCCATTGACGGAAGCCGTATCGGATGCTATAGATTATACTACAGATAAATTACAGCGCCCGCTTGATTTGGGGCAGGGGAGTTATTTACTATAACAGAAAATCTACATAAAACTTGTTGATTTTGTTATCCTGTAGGGGCAGGTTTTAAACCTGCCCCTACAACGGGCGGGGATGCGCCCCCAATGCTGTTGACTTAAAGTAGCTGTCATTCTGAAGCGAAGCGAAGCGAAGAATCTGCCAGCGTATGCTTACAGATTCTTCGGCCTCCGGCCTCAGAATGACAGACTAAGAAACGCTTTTCATAATAGTATAGCCCTTAAGTCAACAGTATCAGGGACAAGCCGCTGTTCCTACAAGGCAATAAAATCAATAAGATTTATGTTGAACTTAAGATTATTATAGGGGGAACAGTTATGGATTATAAGGACAGCGCCTGGCAGGATAGTATGAGAATAAGGCTTGATTATACCAATATGACGGCTGATGCAATCGGTGAAGAACACGGAATTACTGATAAGCAATTGGATGATTTGCAGCCGATAACTGATGAGATTCATCGGCAGTTGACTGAAAGGCGCAAGGCGGGAGAGCTTGCTTTTATGGATCTGCCGTATCAGAGCAAAGAGAGCCTATCTAAAATTATTGAGCTAAGCAAGTACGTAAGAGGAAAATTCGATAATTTTATCTTAGTCGGTATCGGCGGCTCGGCATTAGGTCCTCAGGCGCTGCATCAGGCGCTTAATCACCCATATTATAATCTGTTATCCAAACAAGGCCGCAATGGCAGCCCTAGGATATTTTTTACCGATAATGTGGATGCCGGCAAGCTTAAAGGCCTGCTGGATATTATATCCTGGGATAAGACCGCTATAAATGTCATTACCAAATCCGGTTCTACGGCGGAGACCATGAGTAATTTTTTGATACTTCGTAAGGCCTTAATAGATGCAGTGGGGGAAGAAAATTACGCCAAACACATAATTGCCACAACTGATCCTAAAAAAGGCGCGCTAAGGCAAATTGCGGTAAGCCAGGGGTATGCCGCCTTGGATATTCCGCCCGGGGTGGGAGGCAGGTTTTCCGTTTTTACGCCGGTGGGCTTATTGTCTGCTGCTGTATGCGGCATTGATATACGCCAATTGCTGGCAGGCGCAGCTTATATGGATAAGCTGTGTCAAAGCGGCAAGTTAAGAGATAATCCGGCTTATTTGAATGCGGCGTTATTATATTTGGCTGATACTGCCAAAAACAAGCGGATTTGTGTAATGATGCCTTATAGTTCCAGCTTGCAGTATAGCGCTTTCTGGTTTGCCCAATTGTGGGCTGAAAGTTTGGGGAAAAAATATTCTGTCAGCGGGGATGTGGTAAATGTGGGTCAGACGCCGGTTGGCGCTGTAGGGGCAACTGATCAGCATTCACAATTACAATTATATATAGAAGGACCGTTTGATAAAGTAATCACCTTTATAAGGGTGCAAGACTCCGGTTACAACATACCGATTCCATTGGCATTTCTTCAACAAGAGGGTATAAGTTATCTGGGCGGACATGATTTGGGTGAATTACTGCTGGCTGAGCAAACAGCTACCGCCTTGGCGCTAAAATCAAATAAGCGTCCCAATTGCACAATAAGCATACCTAAGCTAAATGCCTTCACTATGGGGCAATTACTTTATATGCTTCAAGTACAAACTGCGTTTGCCGGTTCGCTGTATGGGATAAACGCATTTGATCAACCCGGCGTGGAACAGGGGAAACAGGCGACTTATGCCCTAATGGGGCGCATTGGCTATGAGGATAAAAAACTGGAGATAGAAGATAAATTAGCTAAACAGAATAAATGGGCGGTTTAAGGCGAATAATTCGGTAGTTAATCTTAAGCAATGTTTACCTATAGGTATTTTACGCTTTTAATCAAAAAACTTAAAAATATAGGTTGTATTTTCAGTACCTTGGGTTATTTTATTTTCTGGTATGTTTGTTATGTCTTGGCGTACTTGTGTGAGAATAGTGTATATGCCCCTCGGCGGGGTCTATGCGCCAGGGATAATGTTCGTCGTTAAATCCCCGCACCATTTCTTGACGATGAATTTCTCTTAGTTCTGTGGGAGTGGGTTCTTTAAATTCTTCGTCAAAACCGTCCGCTGGAGGAAGCGCAGCGCAGGCCAAAAGAGCTGAGGTTGTCAGCATAGTTATAACGACTCTTGTCAGTTTAATTTTATTCATAAATTTACCTGATAAGTTATAATTAACCCAATTTGCTGTCTATGGGTTCATTTGTAGAAAAATTCGGTTTTACATAGCTGTCATTCTTAAACGGAGTGAATAATCTCCTCGCTATTGCGGGGGGAGATTCTTCGGCCTTCGGCCTTAAGAATGACAAAAATGGACAACTTTACCATAGCTGGCAACTTGGGTTAATTAATACGCCGCCGTCTATTTGTTCAGAATAACAATACCCCAACTGAGCGGATAAAAAGGCATGAGCTACTTGTTTTGATTCCAATTACTTCTAAAAGAGGCGGCATATTTATCTACCCAATCTTTAGCTGCGGCCTCCAGACCAATATCGTAACCCAATCTTTTCTTAATATAGAAGCGGTGTTTGCGAATTTCTTTAATTTCCTGCTTAATACTTTTCTCCCATAATGATTTTAAATTTGCCATTTTTGTTTTTCCCAAGGTTGAGTTAATTGCATTAACCAACTTCTGGTACTGATATAACAATTATGCAAAGCAATTATTTGTTTTATACCATGAAAAAATATTTTTTCAAGTATATACTCAGGGCTGTTCACTTCTATGTTTGTCATTCTTGAACGAAGCGTAAGCGCAGTGAAGAATCTCCCGCATCCGTAAGCGGGGAGATTCTCCGCTCCGCTCCAGAATGACAGAAAATAAGCATTTTTCAGTAGAAGTGAACAGCCCTGAGTATATTGTAACCTGAGTTCGACATAAGAAAAATTAAAATGTTTTTATATATCAGCTAGTTGGTGTTTTGTATAGATTTGATTGACGTAAAATTTTTGTAGAAGAGTGACATATCCCCTCTTGCTGTAGGGGCGGGTTT
>JAJRXT010000095.1 GCA_024276125.1 bacterium | reverse complement strand
TTGGTGTTTTGTATAGATTTGATTGACGTAAAATTTTTGTAGAAGAGTGACATATCCCCTCTTGCTGTAGGGGCGGGTTTGAAACCCGCCCCTACAAGATAACAAAATCAAGAACTTTTATGTCGAACTCACGTTAAGTTAGTTGCCGGATTTGAAAATCCGGCAGCGCTAGTGGAGCGTTTCATTAAAAAGGATACCATTAGCTGTCATTCCTGCGAAGGCAGGAATCCATAACTTCTTGAAATTGCTGGATTCCTGTCTTAGCAGGAATGACAGATTGAGGGCAATTTTTAGGTTGTAAACAGTTACGACACAGTCTCTTAGTTGGCAATGACAAAATGAATGTGTCCATTTTACTGAAACGCTGTACTAAAAGTGGTGGATTCGGGGCGCTCTTTTGAACGTTTGGTGTTATTTGCTTGTTTTAAGGTGATCTGTTATATAAAAGCCCCTTAATCCACCCTACGGTAAGATTATTATTTTTTTGCGTAACATGAGTTATTAATTATCATTTCGGAGGAAATATATGCGACGATTTATATTTAAATCAGCCGCTTTTCTGGCAGTATTTTTTTGCTTGGGAGTCTGAGTCCCCTTTGTGCCGCAAAGGATATAGGCCCCTATTACGGTCATGAACAGCGTACAATAGCAGACTGGATTAAATTATATGAGCGCCCGGGACGTAAAAGGTGGCAGAAACCGGATTCGGTTATTCGCTTTTTGGATATAAAACCCGGGCAGAGTATAGCTGATATCGGCGCAGGTTCGGGCTATTTTACGGTATTATTTTCTCGTGCAGTAGGAGCAGACGGCAAGGTATATGCCTTAGATATTGAGCTGGAATATTTAGACTATATTAAAAAGAAAACGGAGAAAAAGGGGCTGGATAATATAGTATTACAACGCATAGGGGTAAATGACCCCAAATTAAAGCCCGCCTCGCAGGATATTATATTCTTTTGTAATACCTGGCATTATGTAGAAGGCCGAGAGGCTTATCTGAAAAAATTATATAGCGCCCTAAAACCGGGCGGAAAATTGGCTATTATTGATTTTAAAATGGAGAAAATCCCCTTTGGTCCTCCCTATGAACGCCGGCTGCCTAAATCACAGCTTATCCGCGAGGGGCTTATGAGCGGGTTTTCATTATGGGCGGAATCGTATTTCCTACCGTTTCAGTATTTTGTAATATTTGAAAAAAAGCTGCCAAGCCCACCCGGCGGAAGACCGGTTATGTTTTAGTCCGGGCAAGTAATTTAGGTTGGGTTAAGTCGATGTTTCGATTTGTCCTCAAGCCGAAATATTAAAAAAGCGTTTTTTAAACTGTCATTCTGAGGCTGAAAGCCGAAGAATCTGCTCGCATATGTAAGCAGATTCTTCACTGCGCTACGCTTCGTTCAGAATGACTGGCTAATAAAAATCATATGTTTCGGGATGTCTCACCCCGAAACTAATTGCTCACCGCAGGTGTTTCGGCATGAGACATACCGAAACATAGCAACTAAGCTTACCGCTTTTTGGCAACATGAATCGCCAGATTATGCACATCTTCAGCCGCCTCGTATACGGCTTAGGCTAAAGTGGGATGAGCGTGTATTGTATTGCCTATATCTGAGGCAGTCGCGCCTTGGCTTATAGCAAGCGTTATTTCTGCAATTAAGTCAGTAGCATGAGGACCCATGATTTGGCCGCCCAAAACCTTATCGGTTTTAGCGTCGCATACCAGCCTGATAGTACCTTCAGCCTCGCCCATAGCAAGCGCTTTGCCTAACGCCATGAATGAAAAATTACCTAATTTCACTTCATAGCCTGCTTCTTTGGCCTTATCTGCGGTAAGCCCTACGCTGGCTAATTCCGGTTGAGTAAATACCGCACCCGGCACCGCATCATACTGCATGATATCAGGCTTGCCCATAATATTACCGGCAGCCACCATACCCTGGCTGGCGGCTACATGAGCCAGCATAATTTTACCGACCACATCGCCTATGGCATATATATGCGGGATATTAGTCTGCATTTTTTCATTAACCGCAATCTCACCGCGTGCGCCAAGTTCAATACCGGCATTTTCCAAGCCTAAGCCTTGAGTATTTAATGATCTGCCGATTGATACCAGGGTTTTTTTAGCAGAAATTTTTTGCCCAGATTCCAAAACAGCGCTTACCCCTTCAGAGCTTTTTTCTACAGCGCTAATTTTGGACTTAGTGTGGATAGTAATCCCGCGTTTTCTGAAAATCCCGCGCATACGCTGAGATATCTGCCTGTCTTCCGTATTTAGTATACGATCAAGCGCCTCTATTATAGTAACCTTTACGCCCAATTCGGCAAAAATACATGCAAATTCACAACCAATAACCCCGCCGCCGATAATGATAATACTCTCCGGTAATTCAGCCAAATCAAGCGCTTCATTACTGGTAATCACCTGTTTGCCGTCAATATTAAAAGCCGGTATAAGCGCAGGCCGCGAGCCGGTTGCCAATATAATGTTAGCAGCCTCAATTTGTGTATCTCCACCATTGCTTTGTTCTATAGCGATTATATTTTTATCAATCAAGCCGGCCTTGCCGTCGATTAAGTCAATTTTATAGCTTTTTAATAGAAATTCTACTCCGGTGACAAGTTTTTTTACGACTTGATCTTTACGCTCAATCATCTGAGACCAGTTAGCCTCTACCCCGTCTACTTTTATACCGAATTCTTGGGCTTTTTTGATATGAGCATATACCTGAGTACAGGATAGTAGCGCCTTAGTGGGAATACATCCGCGGTTTAGGCACGTTCCGCCCACTTTGTCTTTTTCAATAAGACAAACGCAAGCGCCTAATTGCGCCGCTCTGATGGCTGCGGTATAACCGCCCGGACCGCCGCCGATAACTGCAACATCGTATTTTTTCATCCTACACTATCCCCTTATGTAATTTAGCTGATTTTACGGTATTAGATAATAACATGGCAATAGTCATAGGTCCTACTCCACCCGGAACCGGGGTAATCGCCGATACCTTATCCACTACCGCATCAAAATCCACATCGCCGCATAATTTGCCGTCAGGCAGGCGGTTTACGCCGACATCAATTACAACAGCGCCGGCTTTTACCATATCTGCGGTAACAAACTTGGGCTTACCTATAGCGGCAACCAAGATATCCGCCCGGGAGGTCTCTTCCGCCAGCGGTTTGGTACGCGAATGACATATGGTTACAGTGGCGTGTTCTTGTAATAGCAATAGCGCCACCGGTTTGCCTACAATATTGCTGCGACCGATAATTACCGCCTTTTTGCCTACCAAATCAACGCCCGATTCCTTAAGCAGGGTGATAATCCCCTGGGGCGTACATGGTACGAATTTCTCTTCGCCCACCAGCAATTTACCTATATTATACGGGTGAAATCCGTCTACGTCCTTATCTGGAGCAATTGCTTCTAGCACAAGCTGAGAATCAATCTGCGGCGGTAAGGGTAATTGCACCAAAATACCGTGAATCTTATCGTTATTATTCAGTTGATCGATTAATTTTAACAATACATTCTGGCTGACATCGGCAGGCAGTTCGTGTTTTTCTGAATATACGCCCACCAGTGCGCAGGCCTTTTCTTTGTTGCGTACATATACTTGAGATGCGGGATTCTCACCTACTAGAACCACAGCCAGACCAGGTACCAGCTCGTGTTTTGTTTTAAGTACGGAGACCTTTTGGGCTAATTCCTGTTTTATTTTTTTAGATATTTTTTTTCCGCTTATAATGGCAGCGCTCATTATGTTCTCCTTAATTATTATTATAGTTGAATTATCTGTTTTGCGAGGCTCTTATACCAAGTCGTATTCAAAAAAACATTAATTTGGAACTCTGGGTTGCAATGCTGTTGACTTAAGGTGAATAGCTCTATTAGCCTGTCATTCTGAGGCCGTAGGCCGAAGAATCTACCTCCGCAATAGCGAGCAGATTCTTCATTCCGCTTCGCTTTATTCAGAATGACAGCTACAGAAATAAGTTTATCCAGCGCCGTAAATCAACTTGTGATAGTTCCTTAAAAAAGTTGAGACGGTTCTTTTGGTCTTAATCGTTTTATATTGTCTTTATGTTCTTTAATCCGCTGTTTTTTAATTTCGTCGTATTTTTCTTCATCTGTTATAATATAACTTGATTCTTTTTGCGATACTTTAGAGCAAGAAATACAAGCCCACAATGCAATAATTATTATTAAGCAATATTTTTTTTTCATAAGACAGACACCCCTTGAAATTTGAACTTCCAAAATATTATTCAGTTTGCAGCAACAGCTTTTTTCCCTAATTTACCCATAAAAAAATCTAAATGAGGTTTTTCTTCTTCTAATAATTGAAGGTTAATCTTTTTGAATTGTTCGTCTTTGGTGTTATTAGACAGTTTAGTATAAACATGTACGGCCTTATTCTCAAATAAATATTCAAAATAATAAATTGCTTTTGTACCAAATAAGGCTATAAAATGAGAAAAAACAGCCGCTAGCGCTTCAAATAAGCCCGGCCATGGAAATACGCCCTTATTCCTTTGTTTTAAAAATTCTTTTATCATGGGGGCATGAGGAATTTCTGATTGTTCAAAGTGTAAAAAGGCGGCCTTATCCTGCTCGTTTTTTAGGTGTTTTCTTTTAGTGCGATAAAATACCGGAGCGGTTACTTCAAAAAGATATACCCATTGAAATTCGGTCAGCTCGTTCATTACAATTTTATCTCCTTATTTTCTCTTGCCTTATTTGCGAAATATTCCAAGGCTTTTTTATGCCGGGCGGAAAAAATTTTATCAAGCATACCGCGTACAAAAAGATAATCAGCGGTCTCGCCCAATATTCCCAAAGGCAGGCTATATTTAATACAGTCGGTCATTAGGGTTCCTGTTTTATTGCTTTTAAAAAAATGATAGTGCTTCCAATAAGAAAACGGTCCTAAGGTTGAACAATCAACAAAACTAACATTTTGTTGATATTCAATGATTTTAGCTTTCCATAAGAAGGGAAAACCGCATAAACAAACCAGCAGGCATACTTTGCCGTTTAATTTTAATGGGACGGGCGCTGCTATAATTTTTATTTTTACGTAATTCGGCGCTAATTTACAGATACTTTCAATACAGGTATGATAGTTAAAAATAGCCTCAACCTGACTTGCCGGAAAAAAAACAGTTTTTTTAAATTGGTGAGTCAAGGCCAATAAATCTCATATGTAGAATTTAGCTTTCAGGGAATATTGTTAGAATAATAATTAAATTACCAAAAAATATTTATAAAATCAACCTTAAGGCTTAATAAAAAATAACTTCCACATTTTCGCATCTAATCTTCTAAGCCATATTCAAACGATCTTCAAAAGCAAAATCATTGAATTAGCGCTACTAGTCCTCAAATTTTGTTTTAATCAGATCGTTTTTGAATCTAACCCAAATCTTAGCGCTAAAATGCACGACTAATTTTTTCTTAAGCCCTTAATTAACTCTGAATTTTGTTTTGCTATGCCTTGATTTTTGTTTTCTATTATGTTAGCTTTAAAAAAATCGGCATAGGACTTGCTCCTTGCTCTAAATTTTTGATTAGGGCTTATATAAAACCACAAGGGGGATATAAAATTGCAGCATTATGAACAAATTGTTGTTTTTAAACCAGATTTAGAAGAGCCAGAACTTGAAGAAAACATAAATAAAATTAAAGAACAATTCAAAAAACAAGAAGCTGATATTCTTGAATTGCAAAAATGGGGTATTAAAACCCTGGCTTATGAAATTAAAAAATATCGACAGGGACATTATATTTTATTGAGATTTCAGGCAGCCCCAAGCGCTATATTAGCTATTGAACGACATTATAAGCTTTCAGAGTCTATTATAAGATTTATTACGGTAAAACTATTACCTCAACAGCTTGAAAAAGAAAAAGAAAAAAAAGAAAAAGAAGAAAAACAAACTGAATCTAGTTCAGAAAGCGGTGAGAAATAATGGCTGGATTTAATAAAGTTATTTTAATGGGTAATCTGACCAAAGACCCTGAATTGCGCTACACCCCGGGCGGAAGTCCGGTATGCAGCTTTGGTCTTGCTGTAAACAGGCGCTTTAGGCAAAACGATGAATGGAAAGAGGAAGTTTGTTTTGTCGATATTACCGTATGGGGAAGGTCTGCTGAAAATTGCAGTGAATATCTAAGCAAGGGACGACCGGTAATTCTTGAAGGACGCCTGCGCCAGCGTTCATGGGAAACCCAAGACGGTCAAAAACGCTATAAATTGGATGTAGTGGCTACCAGCGTACAGTTTCTCCCTTCAGGAGGGGGAGGGGATAAAAATAAAGAAATGAATTCTGGCGGGAGAGACCCCGGATATGAAGACCCCGGCAGCGATATTCCATTTTAATATAATTAGTCCGCTCATTATTTCAATTATAAAAGTATTCGGACGAAAACAAAAAGCATGTCGGCTTTTTATTTATAAACGGTTTTGTTGCAAGTAGTATCCGGTTAACAAACTACCCTAAAATAGCTATAGGGGGTATATTTAAAAAGTCGGGCAATAAATAGGAACAAAAATGATGTCATTTAGAAGAACAGGATTTGTGCGTAGGAAAATATGTAAATTTTGTTTGGATAGCATAGATTATATAGATTACAAAGATGCTAAAAAACTTCGCGGCTTTATTACCGATCGCGGGAAAATTATTCCCAGACGTATATCGGGTAATTGTGCCCTGCATCAACGTCAACTTACAACTGCGATAAAAAGAGCCCGCAATATTGCCTTATTACCTTTTACTCTTCAATAATTCCAGATGTAATTAATAAAGTTTGCGTGTATATTTGAACTAAAATCAGGGGGTGTGGGCTAATACTATTGACTTCAGGTATTGGAATTGAAGAAAGTAGGGTGGGGCAAGCCCGTATTATTAAAGAGCCTAAAAAGATACATTTTAAAGGTGTTTTTTTAAGTTTATTGAAAGGGGTGTTAAAATTCGATGGAAATAATTTTATTAGCAAATATAGATAATTTAGGTTCTTTTGGCAATGTTGTTAAGGTTGCCGATGGATATGCCAGGAATTATTTATTCCCAAAGGGATTGGCATTAAAAGCTAGTGCGAAAAATAAAAAACAAGCTGAGAGTAGGCGCAGGCAAATTGAATTGCAGGCTGGAAAAGAAAAACTAAAGATTGAAGAGTTTGCATCTCTTTTGGTAAAAACACCTTGTACTATCAAAAAACAAGTCGGTGAAAATGAACGTTTGTTCGGTTCTGTAACTGCGATGGATATTGTCAAAAGTTTAAAAGAAGAGGGCGTAGAACTGGACAAAAAGACTATCATATTGAAAGAGCCGCTTAAAGCTTTAGGTATATATAATGTTCCTATTAAGCTTTCTGCCGAAGTTACTGTTGAACTAAAGGTCTGGGTAGTAAAGGATTAGCCAATAAAATTCCTTAGCAATACAGTACATACCATTATAACTGTAGTTAAAATAAGTTGTACAGAGCATGCCTATGTTCAAAAAAACTGTCCAAACGCCCATAGAACTTTCTATAGTAATTCCCGTATATAATGAAGAAGAAAGTATAAGACTGTTATATGCGGAACTGAAGGATTCTTTAGATAAGCTTGATAAAAATTATGAAATTATATTGATAAACGATGGCAGTAAAGACGGGACAGCAGAAATATTAAAGGAATTATCCGCTCAAGATAAGCAGCTTAAAACAATCAATTTTACGCGGAATTTTGGTCAGACCGCCGCTATGAGCGCCGGTTTTCATTATGCCCAAGGCGATATAATAGTTACTTTAGATGCCGATTTGCAGAATCCGCCGCAGGATATCGGTCTTCTGCTGGATGAAATGGCTAAAGGGTATGACGTAGTAAGCGGCTGGAGGAAAAAAAGAAATGACCCTTTTTTAAGTCGAAGACTGCCCTCAATGATCGCTAATTCCCTGATATCAAAAATTACTGGCGTTAAATTACACGATTATGGCTGTACCCTTAAAGCATATAAGAAAGACATCTTAAAAGATATCCACTTATATGGGGAAATGCACCGTTTTATTCCGGCATTGACTAGCTGGATGGGGGCAAGAGTCGCCGAGATTCCGGTATCACATTCCGCCCGTAAATTCGGCACATCAAAGTATGGCTTAAACCGAACATTTAGGGTTATATTAGATTTAATAAACGTTAAATTTTTAATTACCTATTCTACTCGTCCTATCCAATTTTTTGGGAAAATAGGTTTATTGTCGCTTGCCGGAGCTGCACTTTCTCTAGCTGGCTTAGTGGGGTACAAATTGTTATATGGAACAGACATGACGGGCAACCCTTTATTGTATTTAGCAATATTGTTGATATTAATCGGCGTACAGTTTATTACTTTGGGGCTTTTGGGAGAGATAAATATCAGAATATATCACTAGATGAATAAAAAACAGATATATGTGGTTAAGCAGATAATAAATTGATGCTTTTAAACCTATACTGTAGGGTGTATTAAGGGGTTTTGTATAAAACCGGTATTCTTATATATTTGAAGAACAGCAAAAGATTAAATAGACCACCCCGAATCCGCCAGACCTGCTAAATAAATTCATCGAATAGGGATTTGACTTTTTGAGGAGAGTATTCTCTGTTGATTAGTGGTTCTCCCTGAAGTACGGAGACTAGTTGCGAATATGTGGCTTTTTGCTGGCGATAGAATATTCCGATTGGTATACGTTCTCCCCACTGGCCGGCCTTTTTATAGGCGGCTGTTTTGTTATGGGTGTTCCAATTCTCATCTTCTAATTTATAGACCCTGTTTTTATACCATGTAAAGGTATTTAGTTTATTAAAACTGATACAGGGCATTAGTATATCTACTAGAGCAAATCCGGGGTGTTTTACCGCCTGCTGTATAATCCATGATAAATGCCCGATATCACCTGAAAAACCACGGCTTATAAAACTGGCATCTAATGAAAGCGCAACAGTAAGCGGGTCCATCATGGTAACCTTTACCCCTTCAGTCTGTATTTTAGTCGTAAATCCCGGCTCGCTGGTGGGCGAGGCTTGACCTTTGGTAATACCGTATACCTGATTATTGTGTACCAGCAGGGTAATATCTACATTCCTTCTTATAGCGTGAATAAAGTGATTACCGCCCTCTCCGTATATATCGCCGTCTCCGCCTTCTGCTAATACTATTAGATTCGGATTAACCAGCTTTGCGCCGGTGGCAACCGGTATGCTTCTGCCGTGTAATCCATTAAAGGCGTTACATTTCATATAATGCGGTAATTTGGCGGCTTGCCCAATCCCTGATGCAATCAACACCTGATACGGCTTTAGGTTTAACTCGGATAAGGCTTGTTTAAGCGCCTTTAGGATCATAAAATTCCCGCACCCCGGACACCATGCCGGAGATAAATTGTAATCAAAATCGGTTTTTTTCATAGGAAGAATTCCTTATATCCACAACACCCTGCTTCAGTATTATTTGTGAATAATGTTGGATAGCTTAGTAGGCTTAGTGATTTCTTTTACAATTTTGTCAGGGTATTTTATTTCAGTCTGACGCAGGTCTTCAAAAAAAGCATGTACACTGTAATTTGCCTTTTGGGCCAATTTTTCACCCGCCCTACGTATTTCCTTAACTATTGGGTCTTGCCACATATCTATGCTCCTTTTTTAAACCCCATTAATTCCTCGGGGGTGCAGATAACCGGTGTAAGAATTTTATGCCTGGCATTAATTTCATTAAGCTTTTTGCGAATCTCGGCGTTAGCTATATGGGAACAATTCCAGGTAAGCAGGAAATCCAGACCGTATACACAGGCAAATGCCAAATGTGCTGCATCCCGGATGGCCTTTTTAGGGAGAGAAAGTTCAGCCAGATATAATTCCGTAACTTCCTCAACTTTTGTAGTTGCTGATAGAATTTCAATGCCCTTAATTACATGCAATCGTTTTTCAGCCGCCTTATTGTCTCCTGATTGTATTTCATTTATAACCACTGGCGAGATATAAATTTCATAATGCCTGCGCCGTAAGTCCCACCATTCTTGGGTAATCTGCTGATGTTCCAAGACAATAATATCCCGACTTTGCCTGGCTGTAAGGTAGCTTGGGATAGTTGTTTCCAAATATAAGGTTGATTTCATATTCATAGGTTATCGAAATATTTCTCTTAGTGTTTCTTGTGTAAATGATCTTAATACCGGATAACCACTTGAGTTATCATCATAGATACAAAACCTAAATCGACGGAGATCAAAGGGAATATCATCTGGGTTTTAGGATAGAAGAATAGACCTTTTTCCAAAAGAATGTGCCATTCCTAGTTCATAAAGAACATTAGGGTTTCTGCCAGTGCATTCGGCAACTATCAAACCTGCTGTACAAATGCCTTCAAATATATCTTCCATAACTCCCTGCCCAAACATTTCATCTGCTCTCCGTACCACAAGCCTTTTCCCACTGGGGGTAGTACTCAGGTAATTTCTGAGGTGGTCGTTCCATATACGATCACTCCATTTTTCTTTGAAAGGCATTAGCACAAATACAAAATGTTGAATCTCTTTGTAGTTCCTATTTTCCTCAAAAAATGGACAACCGACAAGTGATTCGTTTGGCTGTTTTTCTTTAGTAGTAGATTTTTTTATATCTAATGGGGGCCGATTTTTTATTATAGACCTTATAAGGAAAACAAGAGAACGAGTTGCTCCAATTTGGCGATTGTCCTTATCAAAGCTACTATCCATGTTCTGAATTAAGCCACGAGGGCCAACACCATAGATTTTTTTATCGTCCGGGAAGTGCATTGCAACTAATTGAGCAAATAAATTGAAAAGAGCTTTCCCAAAAATTTTGGGTGGTTGATTCGGGTCATTAAGCCCTGCTTGCTCTAATAATTCTTCTGCTTCTTTACAGAATGCATCATACCGTTTATTAAGCGGAAGGAGTTTCCTGGTATTTCTGGGCATCTTTATTTTTTCACAACCTCCATTTTCGTATATAAGTTTTGGCTCTTTATGGATTCCGGGGGCGTATGATTTTGTCATATGGCTAATTGCTTGATCTACCATGCTTTATTCTCCTGGAGCAACAAACCACGACCGGAGGCAATAACATTTATAAATTCAACAAGTTAGTCTATGCTTCTGGCTTGCACAGTAAAAAAAGACCCTGGAACCCATATTGAGCCTAAGTTTTTAACTTTAATATCGTTTATTAAAATATTAGCCAGTTTTCCCATGGCTACACGGCTACCATGATAAATTGCCGGCCTGGTTTTTGGGGTAGGCAAGAGGTTGCTTTTTGGTCTTCAGCCCAGAGCCAGGCGATAATAGCCTCTTTAATATTTTCCAGGGCTTCTTTCTCATCCTTGCCTTGCGAAACACAGCCCGGCAGCGCCGGAGCCTCGGCCACAATCCAGCCATCCTCCGCTTGTTCCAGTGTAACATGAAAAACCATTATTTTTCTCCAAGATTATGCTAATCTTAATTGCAGGCTAAGCCTGACTTTGCAAAACTATATTACTTGAAGATTAATTATGCAACTTTTTTCTGTTTTTTAATAATTTCAGTCAATAATCTTAGCGCCTGATTTACAGAATCATGATCAGGGAAGAATTTTGCAATATCGGGATCAATAACTACCAAATTTGTCCCTGCCGCGTATTTTGTTGCATATTTGCCCTCAACGCCTTGGCTGAAATTATATTCCTCAAGCAGGTCTGGATATTTTGGCATTATTTTCATATTGTTTCCCTTTTTTTTTGCCTTGTCCAAATCCCATTCAAATAAAAGCAAATTTATCATTTTTAATTTATTGTAATTATTGAAAATATGTTATACCAAAACCAGACACCTTTTTTTCTGCCCTGAAATACTTTCCTGGCACATCTTCCGGTACTGGCCTAGGGACATGCCAACAACTAAAAGATATGTATCCCTAGACTCACCAAACCACTTCCACCAGCTTACTGTCTATAATTTCCCGATCTTTGGTGACAAGTCTAGCGTTTTCTTGCAATGCAAGGGCTACCATAATCCTGTCGTGCATTTCGGGGATTTCCGTAATAGTTTGAAGGCTTATAATTTGTGGGATATCCAATACCACAACACGAAAATTACTATCTTTAAGTTTGCCTATTAGCTCTTCGATAGAAAAAAATATATTGCGCTTTTGAAAGCTGAATATCATCTCTGCCAACACGATAACCGAAATATAACCCGTAGCCTTTCCCTGCTCAATTTCGCAGATAATTTCTCTGGCTTTTAACCCCAGTTTTTTATCTCCCGCTAAATACCAAATTAACGCATGGGTATCCAGAACATATTTCCCGTGGTTATAATTCACGGTCTATCCTTTCCACAGCTTTATTCCATTGCCCTTTCGCTTCTTTGATATCCTGTTCAGTAATGGTTTTAAGTTTAGGAAAGATGCCGTACAACGAGGCCATTTTATCTGTTTTATCAGGCAATTCAACTTCAGGTTCTTCGCTCGTACTATCAATGATTATTCTTACCTGAATCCCTGATTTGAGTTTCAATTTATCAACTACCTTTTTGGGACAAGAAATATGCCCATCGGGAAGCAGCTTGGCATTGTATTCTATTTTGGTCATTTTTATGGCTCCTTAATTTCTTGATGTTTCAGCCTGTTCTCAGGCTGGAACATCTAAGGCAATGTGTTACCTTTACAAATCCAGCCACTCTTCTTGCAGCAAATATTCCCCCACTGCTTTTAAAAAATCAGCTACATCAAGCCTTAAGTCTTCTACCTCAGATTTTTGGAATACCTTAAAATCTTGGTAATCCGCATCGCTTCGTTCATCAAACAGGTGTTTTACAATTCGGGAATATTTTTTATCAAAAAGCCCTGTTTTTACAAATTCTTTATTAAAAATAGCAATAGTTCCGCTATGTTTCCGACTCTCTGATTTAATAGTAGCCAGCAAGGCCTGGATAGCATAGAAAACAGTATAATAATACCGATTGACGGCATGGTGAAACAAATTTTCCGCCAATAATTTTTCCGCTGCCTTAAAAGTCTCTTGAGCTTTTTCATAGCGGTATTTTACCAGGTCTCCTCTTTGGTGATTCAAAGGCGAATTCCCTCTCGTTCTATGGAATTAAAAAGCGGAGTAATACGGAATCTCGGGCTTTGCCATTCAGCGCTGGAAAAAATTCTGGCGGAAATAATAACATCATATTTTAAATCAATATCCGCCAAAAGAAAATGGATTTCTTTTTTTATATGCCAATCAAGCGGCAGATCAAGTAATATCATTACATCAATATCGGATTCAGGAGTATGCTCGCCCCTAGCGCGTGAACCAAACACCCTGACCTCACAAAGTGCATCGCCAAATCTCTGCCGCAAGCAATTCTTGACCACTTCAAAAATTTCTATTTCCTTTTTACTCCAATGTATTTTTTTCATTCAACTGCCTAACTGGTTTAAATACTCTTGTGGTTTAATACACCTGATGGTTTTAACCTTAGCAAAATTATTGTCATAGGTCAGAAAAGCCTCCGCTGAAAATTCAATTGCAGCTGAGAGCACAATTGCATCGGCAAGAGATAATCTTTCAGAAACTTTTATTCCGGCAATATTTAAAGCCCTCTTTTGAGTAATATCAACAATGGCTATATTTGAGCGAATTGATGAGAACTACAGCCTGTTTTGCCTTTTGTTCCTCATCTTTTTGCCCAAAAAGTGTAGCGACTTCTATAAGTGTGATTACACTAATAACACCTTCCAAAGCGCCATCGCAAATAAGCTGCAATACTGTCTGGCACGGTTCTATTTTATCTTGTTCCTCCAAAAAAATACCCATGAAAACATTGGTATCAAGGCCGACCTTTTTCACAATTTCCACTCCTGCCTGAGTTCTTTTTGCAGAGTTACCGAATCTTGTCTAAAAATCCCCTTTCCCAAACCGATCATCTGCTCAATAACGTGAGCCTGCTCAGCATCCTTTTTAATGAGAATCTTATTTTCTTCTTCTACTACAATACTTACCCTGCCCTTAAGATGTGCCTTTTCCAATAGAACCCACGGCAGTTCTAATCCCAGATTCTTTTTTATGTTTTTCTTTATAACCATTATTTAGGTCTCCATAATTTATTTCCTGCTAACCGACTTTATTTCCTCATTAAGTCAATTATATATTCAGCGCTAAACGGGCGGCCATCGTATTTAAGTATACTCTCATCAGCTGCAAGGCCGGTTTGCGCCCGCAGCAGCCAGCCCAATTGACCGGCGCTGTTGTTTTCAATGATAATCTTTTTCCTACTTTGCGCAAATATTTCTTCCGCCCTGTTTTTAGGAAACGGCCATAATTGCGGAAAATGTAATTGTGATACTCCTATCCCCTGTTTTTTTAAAATTTCGGCGGCCTCTTTTATTGCGCCATAGGTAGAGCCCCAACCGACTAAAAGTAATTCGGCATCCGGCCTGCCGTGTAATACCGGCGGTTCAATCTCAGAACACAACCCTTTATACTTACGCCCTCGTTTGTCTACCATTTTTATTCTGATATCCAAATCCTCGGTAAGATGACCGTCAGGGGTGTGCTCGTCGCTGTCTGCTACCACCAGATATTTACCCTTACACGGAATTAAGCGGGGCGAGATACCGGAATTTGTAAAATCATACCTTAGATAATCGTCTTTTCTGTTTTCCCAACAAGCGGGATCGGACAATCCTCTTTCAATAGTAATATTATCTGTATTATATGGATTTATATTTATATAGCTGTCTGCTAAATGCTGGTCAGTTAGTATAATTACCGGTATTTGGTATTTATCCGCTATATTGAATGCTTTGGCGGTTAAATAGAAAGCCTCTTGCACCGAACCGGGGGTAAATATAGCCCGCTGAAACTCTCCGTGTCCTGCATGAAGCGCAAATAACAAATCACCCTGTCCGGTGCGCGTAGGTAGTCCCGTAGCAGGTCCCGGGCGCTGCGCTATTGCAATTACCGCCGGCGTCTCCGTTATACCGGCCAGGCTGAGCGTTTCGGTCATAAGGGCGAATCCCCCGCCGGAAGTCGCTGTCATGGCTCTGGCTCCGGCATATGAGGCGCCCAATACCATATTTAAAGCTGATATCTCATCTTCGGCCTGCTCAACCATTAGATTGAACTGTTGTTGTTGTTCAGCCAAATAAACCATAATACTGGTAGCAGGACTCATCGGATATGCGCAAAAGAAATTACAACCGGCGCCAAGCGCTCCCAGCGCTATTGCTTCATTACCGTTTAACAGCATTTTATTGGCTTTTTCGCGGGGAGTAAACCTGTGGAAAAATCCAGCGGAATATTTATCCATAGCATACTGATATCCCAATTGCGCCGCTTTTATGTTATTACTTAGCGCTTCAGGCTTTTTTTGGGAAAAGGCATCGTATAATAATTCTTCTAATGGTTTAAAACCATAATTTAGCAAAGCCAGTGTTGCGCCGCATGCTACAGAATTTGTAAATATTTTATTTCCGCCGGCTTCAACCGCCAATTTACTCAAAGGTATTTTTATCGCATTATCGCCTTCTTCTGTAGATGGAATTTTCTCACTGTCATAGATTATATCCGATTTATTTTCTAATTCATTAATATGTTCGGTAATGGATAACTTATCTAAGGCTATAAGCAGATTAATTTGTTTGGTATGCGCAAATACGGGATGAGTTGATATGCGAATTTGAAAAAAATTATGTCCGCCGCGAATCCGCGATTGATAATCCTGATTAGAAAAAACATAATAACCGCCGCGGGAAAACACCTTGCTTAAAATGTAACCTATCGTCTGTATCCCCGAGCCAGCCTGACCTGCTATTTTTATGTTGAAATCTAGCGGCATTTTTTAGTTACCTAATTTATGTTACATAAAAAAATAATCTTACTGTAGGGTAGATTAAGGGATATGGTACGACAGATATTGGTTATAAACTAAAAACAATACAATATATGAAAAGAGCGCCCCGAATCCACCATTCTTTATAAGGTAAATGACATGTGGGAACTTTTTATGGTTGCATAAAGTATGGTGGAACCGCAACTATCAAAGAATGTTGACTCAACCTATTTTGTTTAAGATCATTCCCAATATGTGCTTGTTCCACCCTACATTTAAAAGCAAATTGTGCGTAATATGAGTTACCTAATTATTATAGACAAGGGGATAAGTTAGTTATAATTCGGTATCTTTCAAATAAATATGGACTAGTTACCTTTTATATTATATAATACATATAATTCTGCTTGTTGTAAACCTAAAAATAAAATCTCTGTCTATAAGGAGAAAGTTATGAGGATCGGGTTTGTTGGTTTGGGGAAAATGGGATTAAATATGGCGCAGCGTTTAATACAAGACGGGCATCAGATTGTGGGTTTTGCCCGACACGAGTCTTCAAGGGCGGCGGCGGCAGAAAAAGGCGCTGAAACGGCTGATTCTCTGGCGGCTTTGGCAGATAAATTAAGTACCCCCAAAATAATGTGGCTGATGATTCCGGCAGGTGAGCCTTGTGAGAAGACTGTCAATTTATTAACATCTTTTTTGTCAAAAGGCGATATAATAATAGACGGCGGTAATTCTTACTATAAAGATTCCATTAGAAGGGCGCAGTTCCTTAAAGATAAAGGTATCCATTTTTTGGATGTGGGTACCAGCGGCGGGATTTGGGGATTAAAACTGGGCTATTGCCTTATGATAGGCGGTGAAAGAGATATTTTTAACCGTTTAGAGCCGGTGTTTAAAAGCCTTGCTCCAAAAGACGGCTATGCATATATGGGAGGGCACGGAGCCGGGCATTTTGTAAAGATGATCCATAATGGCATAGAATACGCCATGCTGCAAGCCTATGCAGAAGGTTTTGATCTTATGCAGGCTAAGAAAGAATACAACCTTGATTTAGCTAAAATCTCTCATCTTTGGAATCAAGGCAGCGTTGTGCGCTCTTGGTTACTTGAGTTGGCAGAAAATATGTTTAATAAAAACGCTGATTTGGAAAACATACAAGGCTATGTAGCCGATTCCGGCGAAGGGCGCTGGACGGTAGAAGAAGCCTTGGCTTCTAATATACCGGCTCCGGTTATTACGCTGTCTTTACTTGAGCGCTTTGCTTCGCGTCGGGATGATTCCTTTGCCGCAAAGGTTCTTGCCGGCCTGCGCGATGAGTTTGGCGGGCATGGGGTGAAATATGAGCGTTGATACTGCCTTTATTGATTAATTAAAACAAAAAGCCGGAGTCTTCCGCAAAGAAATACTTCAAATGATATATGAAGCGGGTTCAGGGCATCCGGGCGGTTCGCTTTCTGCTGTGGAAATACTTATAAGCTTATATTACTATAAAATGAAACATAAACCGGATAAACCCTGCTGGCCGATAAGAGACCGCTTTATTATGTCCAAGGGACACGCCTCTCCGGTAGTTTATGTAACTTTGGCCAATTGCGGATATTTCCCTAAAGCAGAATTAAAGACATTCCGCAAACTTAGGCAGCAGGCTGCAAGGGCACGTGCATACCGGCGTACCGGGGGTTGAATTATCTACCGGTTCGCTTGGCCAAGGGCTATCGGTGGCAAACGGTATTGCCTTGGGCGCTAAAGTGCGGCGGGTTAAATTCAGGGTATATTGTGTGCTAGGAGACGGGGAGATTCAGGAGGGGCAAGTTTGGGAGGCCGCTATGACGGCGGCTCATCATAAACTGGATAATATATGCGCTATTTTGGATTATAATAAAGTCCAAGAAAACGGTCCGGTGGCTAAAATAAAAAATTAAGAACCCATAGCTGATAAATGGAGCAGCTTCGGCTGGCATGTAATAGAAGTGGACGGCCATAATTTTAACCAGCTTATATACGCCTTAGATGAATTTGATAATATTTGCGAAAAACCAACCATGATAATTGCGCACACCATAAAGGGTAAAGGGGTTTCATTTATGGAAGGCAAAGCCAAATGGCATGGTAAGGCGCCCAATAAAGAGCAATTGGATATGGCGCTTAGGGAGTTGGGATTTTAAGATTAAGGTATATTTCGGGGTGTCTCACCCCGAAATATACAAGCTGGGTTTTTAAGATTATAGCTGGTTCTTATTTGACACATAACGCTTGCTCTAAGTTTTCAGGCGCTGAGAGTTCCTTTTCAACTTGTTCTTTCCTTGCCTGACGCATTTTGGCAATAAATACCGGATCATAGGTTAAAAGAAAATTCTCAAGTTCATCTTCCAATTCTTGAAAAGCAGTAGTTGCAACAAAAAATTTCTGTAATAAGGATAGCGGAATTGCTATACTTTCCGACATAATCAATACTCCTAATACTAAAATTAACTTGAACCTATAAACTTAACCCAAGTTGCTGTCTATAGTGAAATTATCCATTTTTGTTATTCTTAAGGCCGAAGAATCTGCTCTCATGTGCGAGTAAATTCTTCACTGCGCTTACGCTTTGTTTAAGAATGACAATTATGTAAAACCAAATTTCCCAAAAAATGAATCTATATGCAGCAACTTGGGTAAATTCATACAACTGTTTAATTATAACACGAAGTTTTTTTCTGTCAAAAACAATGAGTTTTGGGAGCAAGATATGCAGGCAAAATCAACCAGAGACGCTTTTGGAGAGGCTCTGTTGGAACTTGGCCGTAAAAACAGGAAAATAGTAGTTTTATCAGGCGATTTAGAGGATTCCACCCGCGCTGAATATTTTAAAAATGAATTCCCTGACAGGTTTTTTAACTTGGGAATAGCAGAACAGGATATTCTGGGTACGGCAGTTGGTTTGGGTCTGGATGGGCTTATTCCATTTGCCTGTTCATTTGCGGTTTTTCTAAGCAACCGCGCATACGGTATACTGCGTATCTTAATCTGTTATAATAAGCGCAATGTAAAGGTTATCGGCCTCAGAATGACAGAATGTAATTATTTTCGGAGTTAACTAAAGTAGCCATTTATTTTAATGAAACGCTGTGCCATGTATGGTGGAACCGCAACCATGAAAGATGTAATACCAATAGATATTTCAGGCTCTTTTATAATATAGGCTTGTTCCACCCTACAATTACAATTCGATTTTGCGTAACATGAGTTAGTATTAAAACGAGGTTGATATGGATATAACCAATATCGCAGCGGATATAGACAGTCAGTTTTTAGCAAAATGCGATATACCCCTTGAAGATAATAAGGTTGGCGCTTTTTGTATGCTTATTTTCGGCGGTACTGGCGATCTGAGCTGTCGAAAGCTTTTACCTACGCTATATCATCTATATCAGGAAGAGAAACTTATCAGCGATTTTTCCATAATCGGCTTAGGTAGGCGCAAAATGTCGCACGAAGAGTATAGGAAATATATACGTCAGGCGCTGGTTTATTTTGCCAGTGAATCTTTTAACAATAAAAGTTACGAACAATTCGCAGAACGTCTGCTATATATTCCTTTTAATTCTGAAGTCAATGAAAAGGGCAAAAGCCTATGCAGTTGTATTAGTAAGCTGATTACGCATAAACAGCATAAGAACCTATTGTATTATCTGGCGGTATCTCCCAAAACGGCTAAATCCGTTATAGAAAAGCTGGGACAATATAATATGTGTAAGGGCGATTATAATGCCAAGATTATTATGGAAAAACCCTTTGGAACAGATAGGGAATCAGCTATTGAACTGAATCGCTTTTTGCTTAAATATTTTGATGAGTATCAAATATATCGAATAGACCATTATCTGGGAAAAGATACGGTTCAGAATATTATATTTTTCCGGTTTGGGAATAATATTTTTGAGCCTCTATGGAACAGGCGGTACATTGATCATATTCAGATAACCGTGGCTGAGGATTTAGGTATAGGTCACAGGGGCGCTTTTTATGAACAGGCCGGAGTGATTCGCGATATTGTGCAGAATCATATTATGCAGCTTATAGCGCTGGTTGCAATGGAGCCGCCGGTGGGATTTGAGGCTGATTTTATACGCGATGAAAAGGTTAAGGTGTTTAATTCCATAAGAACAATGCACAAAGAATCCGCAGCCGAATTTAGCGTATGCTGGCAATACGGCGCAGGTAATATAGGCGGCGTTCCCGTATGCGGCTATCGGCAGGAAGAGCATGTATCGCCGGACTCTAATACGCCCACCTTTCTTGCCGCAAAGTTTTATATTGATAACTGGCGCTGGGCTGGGGCGCCTTTTTATATTCGTACAGGCAAGCGTCTGAGCCGGCGGGTAACTGAAATCTATGTTCAATTCAAACAACCGCCGCTGCGTCTTTTTGGCCGTAGCTGTGACAGCTTATCGCCCAATGCGCTTGTTTTCAGCATTCAACCCTGTGAAGAGATTGGCTTGCAGTTAAGCATAAAATATCCGGGAATAGGCAGCCTGCCGCAGACTATCCGTATGAATTTTAATTATGAGAAGACCTTTAATTTTAAAGCGCATCTGGCCTATGAAAGATTGATAATAGACGCCATAAGAAGCGATCTAACCCTGTTTGCCAGACAAGACGGGGTGGAGGCTATGTGGGCGGTGGCAGAGCCTATAATAGCCGGCTGGCAGGAGCGTTCATTAGCGCAGGATTACCCCAATTATGCCGCAGGCAGTTGGGGACCTGAGGCTGCATTCAAATTGATAGAAAAAGACGGACGAAGCTGGAGAGGTTATGATTAGGCGAGTAGTATTGATAGTATTAGATAGTGTCGGTATAGGAGCGCTGCCGGATGCACATTTATACGGCGATGCGGGAGCGCATACATTGTCTCATATAGACCGGCAAGTCGGCGGATTGCAGCTTCCCAATATGCAGACTTTGGGACTAGGTAATATAGATAAATTTATCGGCATAAAACGAGTTAAAAATCCTATCGGCTCCTACGGTAAGCTGGCCATAGCATCATGCGGTAAAGATACCAATATCGGGCATTGGGAACTGGCCGGACTTGTACAAAAAAAACCGTTCCCTACCTATCCGAACGGTTTTCCGCAAGAGATAATAACCCCCTTTTGCAAGGCTATCCGGCGGGATATACTGGGTAATACAGCCGCATCAGGTACGGAAATTATAAAACAATTGGGTGCCGAACACCTTAGGACAGGCTGTCCGATTGTATATACTTCAGCCGACAGCGTATTTCAAATAGCCGCTCATGAAGATATTATTCCGCTTAATAAGCTATATAAAATATGCGAAACAGCCCGCAGACTGCTTATAGCGCCCCATAATGTGCTAAGAGTAATCGCCCGCCCCTTTACCGGAACGCCCGACGCTTTTATACGCACCCCTTATCGCAGGGATTTTGCCCTGCCGCCGCCGGAAGATACCCTGCTTGATAAATTGCAGCAGGCGGGAATCACGGTAATCGGTATCGGCAAAATAGGCGATATATTCTCCGTGCGCGGCATAAAGCAAAGCCGGCATACCAAGAGCAATCAGGATGGAATGGCTGCTATATTGAAGGCTATGAATAAATATAAAAGCGGGCTTATTTTTGCCAATCTGGTTGATTTTGATATGTTATACGGGCACCGCAATGATGTATCCGGCTACGAGCGGGCATTATGCGCTTTTGATACTTGGCTGCCGAGACTTAGCGACAAAATGAGGCCGGATGATTTATTGATAATAACCAGTGATCACGGCTGCGACCCCACTTATGCCGGCACAGATCACACCCGCGAATATGCGCTTTTATTGGTATACGGCAAAAATATAGCGCAAGGGGTTAATTTAGGCGCAGGCTCATCATTGTCAAATGTAGGTCAGTCTATTGCTGATATATTTAAGATTGGCAGCCTAGAACATGGCGTAAGCTTTTACGGCAAAATTAAAGCCTAGTGTCATGTAAAGTTTAATTTGTCGGCTGGAGTTATGCCCCCTCATCCTAACCTTCTCCCCCAGGAGATTGTGTCGTAATCCCTTTTGACAAGATTTACCGTCTATATATAGTAGGTTTTTAAAAACTTACCTGCCACATATGGTAGTCGACCTACCCAAAATTGAGTTATGACACAGCCTCCAGGGGAGAAGGGATTTCTAAACCTCCTCTCCCCCGGGGGAGAGGATTGAGGTGAGGGGGATGAGGGTGAAAGACCGTCAATTCAAGGTTGACACGACACTAGGATGTTCGGTTAAATAACTTTACAAAACTCGATAATATCCCGTTATTTTCACAAGTTGCGGGATTTTGTATTTTTTCCAAATTCTGTTGCGGAAAATAAACTATGTTGGAACCAGGATTAAGCTCGCTCTCGGTTAAATTCAGGGTTTTGGATAAAAGTTCCGGTTTAGCAAGCAAGCATTTGGCGATAAACAACCAGGTGCGATTCCCCTTACCATCAGCCTCCAGTACGATCATATCTCTTAGTGTCTCTAACTTTTCGTCTTTATCCATATCCTGTATTTCAAGGGCAAGACCCCTTAAAATTTGCATACTTTCCTGATGCGTACCTTGACATTTAACCATAGCTAATCCCCTTTTCCTTATTCGGCTTATATATTTATGAAATGCAGCTTGAACATGAGGTAATCTTCTTAGAACTCTATCCTACCGATATTATACTATATTTAAAGCAACACGTGGTATACTTAGATGTTACCTTTTCAGCCTTTTGTTTAAATACTTTTACATAAAAGCTATTCCCCGAAAATACCAGAGCATAGCGTACCTTCGGAGCGAACTTCCCCCCATAATGCTGTTGACTTAAGAAAATTGTCATTCTTGAACGAGAAACGTAAGTGGAGTGAAGAATCTCTTCTGCAATAGCGGGCAGATTCTTCACTGCGCTGCGCTGCGCTTCGTTCAGAATGACCGCTACCTTAGCCCTCCTTTGTAGACGCCGGCTTTTAGGCTGGTTCTGCGGCGGGTTTAAAAACCCGCGCCTAAAAAGAAAAAACAAAATTTCCTATACTATCGGATTAGACAGATAAATTTCCCTGCATATTAACCCCTGAATTATTCGGGTTATTCATTTTGGTACAATAGGCATGAAATGAACTGCATCTTTTTCCGCCTATTTTAATTAGCTTTATAAATATGGTTACAATTTGGGGATCAAACTGTTTTCCAGATTCTTCTTGTAAAATTTCAATAGCCTTTTCTTGCTCCATAGCAGAACGATAAATACGATCTGAGGTCATAGCCTCATAGGCATCTACGACAGCCAATATTCTGGCGACTAATGGAATGCTATCCTTTTTTAGACCGTCTGGATATCCCTTTCCATCAAACCGTTCGTGATGATATTTAACAATATCTAAAACCTCGCTGGGCAGATTTACTGCTTCTAAGATTTTAACTCCCATTAAAGGATGAGATTTAATGACATTAAATTCAGATTCCGTAAGACGCGACGGCTTTAATAGTATTTCTTCATTTATACCTATTTTACCGATATCATGCAGCAACGCTCCAAAAACAACGCCCTCTATCTTCTCAGGAGACAGCTTTAATGCGCGTGCTATCTGCGCTGCATAGCCGATAACTCGTTCACAATGTCCTTTGGTATACATATC
The DNA here is from genome assembly GCA_024276125.1 of bacterium. Classification (GTDB taxonomy): domain Bacteria; phylum SZUA-182; class SZUA-182; order SZUA-191; family JAJRXT01; genus JAJRXT01. Next base: position 4,464 of record JAJRXT010000095.1, on the reverse strand, counting down.
TTTAGCCTCCACCGCAGCAGACAGGGCGCGTACAGTGTTAAGTAGATGGTCTTTGGTTTCCTGATATAAATTAGCGTTTTCTAAAGCCACTGAGGCTTCGCTGGCTAATACGGTTAAAAGCTCTATATCATCTTGGTTATATGGGTTATCCGATAACTTCTTGCCCAAGGTTAATATTCCGATTAGGCGCATATCCAGTATTAGCGGCATGCAGAGTTCAGCCTTCAATTTAAGTAATTCACTTTTTATAGCATCATAATTCCACGAAGAATCGCTTTTGTCTGCATATTTAGGCAGATTTTTCCGTAGCAATGGTTGTTTTTCTGTTTTTAACCAACGTATTATTGGATTTTGCTCTTTCAGTTCAAAACCGTTTGTTAGATAACATCTACCTGATACTACAAGTTTTTTATATGTTTTTTTCTTCTTATTGTATATAATGATATTAATTTTGTTAATGTGCATGGTGGAAGAGATAACCTGCGAAATTGAGTTTAGCAGTTCTTGTCTGTCCAAAATGGTTACCATACAACTGCTGAAATCACGAATAGCTTGTTGTTGATCGTAGCGTTCCCTGAAAAAGGACTTATCAACTGCTAACTGGATTTTTTCCCTTAAAGGTTGAAAGAAAAAAGAAACCAAAAAAGCCGCAAAAATCGAAGGAATTATGGAATTATAACCCGTGATATATTGGAATAGATCGCTAAATAAAATTATATTAATCAAAAATACAGCTGTGATAAAACCGGTTATTAAGCTGTAAACCAAACTTTTGTGAATAACTAAAGATATGTCAATTAGTTTGTGTTTAAGTATGGCGTAAGCCGCAAGTATTATAAATATACTGCTGCCGATTTGAGAGAATGGATAAATGCGATATGTATTGGTTAACAATAATAAATCCGATATAATGCAAAGCCCGCCTATGGCTGAACCAAATAGAAAAAAAACAATACGCCGCTTTTCTCTTATATTTTGTATAGCGCTAACGTATTGATATAGTATGAAGATTGCATAAAAACCTAAGAGTACAAGAAAATTTACTAGGGCAATACTCCAATAACTGGTAATTAAAGGTAAAAAACGCCCGTATGTATAGTGTACTCCGCTGTAAATTTTTCCACTCAATGCCAACAATGCCGTCAGCACACTAATGCCGTAGCTTACTAACAATAATATTCGTTTAAACCGGTTGCCATCATTGGTAACAGTTAATATAAAATGATAAAAAACAGTAGGAATAAAAAAATCAGTAGGAGGAATGTTGCTTAACCAAACAAGGGCAATCTCCGCATCCGGCGCTAATGAAGAAAGTAAATATTTAAAATTCCATATTCCCAAACAAAGGCTGAGTAAAAAAAAGGTTCTGTTTATTTTGTGGCGGGAATTTTGGCTGTATACAAAAAATCCCAAAGAGATATCAATTAGAATAACAATAATACTTATGGCCATAAATTTATACACCCGAATAATTTGCTGCTTAGGAACTGTCACAAAATATGCGGGCTAATATTACGGCACACATAAATTGTTCTTGATTACATTTATATCAGTAAAATTTACGAAGTCAAGCAGACTGAATTGTATCTAGCTGATATTATAGATTATATTGGGGCGATAAATTTTATATAGAACAGCGTTATAAATGCCGATTAATATTGAAGGATGTATTTTTTTGTGGGGGGGCAATGTTGTTGACTTAAGGTGGATAACTCTTATGAGCCTGTCATTCTGAGGCCGGCAGCCGAAGAATCTGCCCGCTATATGCAAGCAGACTCTTCGTTCAGAATGACAGTTTTTTTAAGTCAACAACATTGGAACGATAATCAGGTTATTTCTTACAGACGCACTTTAAGATTTGGTCTAATTTACTTAGATTTTTGTACCAGTCGTATTTATCGGTAATAAGCTCTAAGGCATTTGCGCTTAAGCGTTCTCTTAGCGTCCGCTGTCTAAAAAGACTAATTACTGCATCTGCAAATTCTTCAGGCCTATCGGCCAGCAATATGTCCTTTCCATCTACAGCATCAATTCCCTGTATGGCTGCATGAGTTGAGACCACCGGAATATTCATAGCCATAGCCTCCAGTATTTTATTTTGTATACCCGGGGCCATTCGCAAAGGCACCACATAGACATTAGCATGCGTTAGATAAGGCATCAGATCATCTACATAACCGGTAACTGATACATTGGGGTCATTGTTTAATTTCAGTATGCTGGCAGCGGGGTCGGCTCCGACAATATGGAACTTTACCTGTGGGAAAGCCTTTTTTATACGGTTAAAGGCATCTTTATAAAAATGCAGGATACCGTCAATATAGGCAAAATAAAACATCCCGCCTACAAATAATAAATTTTGTTCATCCGGCTTTTTTATGTGCTGATAACCTTTATATAAGGATTGATCAAGACCATTACCCACTACAAACAGTTTTTCATTTGGGATATACGGGATTAGGATTTTTTTCTCTGATTCAGAAACCACGGTAACGGCGTCAAATTTACCGCTTATTTCCATTTCATATTTTCTGGTTCTATTGCCTTCAAGATTGTAAATCGCAGATTTGGGAAAAGAGGCGTATTTGGCATAGCTTAACCATTTTTCACAATCAGCATCCACCAGATCGAGTACTTTGGGTATATGATCTATATCAGTAACATACTGACTCATAGCGGCGGAAAAGACATAAATCAGATCATACTTATTGCCGCAAATAAAACCTTCAACCTCGCGTTTAAACGAAGCGGAATAAAAATGACCCAATGTCAATGGATATTTAGAAAACAGGAAACGAACATAATTTAAGCTGTATTTAAAAGGATGCAGGTTTTTGCAGTGAATATGGCGGGCGTAGCTCTTAAGTTTGGGGATATATTCCAGCTCATCGGGAGTATCTGCCATGCAAACCAAATCAATCTCATGGCTTTTAGCCAGATGCTTTAAAATATTATAAGCTCGCAGCTTATCCCCTTTGGTGGGCGGATAAGGAATACGGTGGCAAATAAATAATATCTTCATAAATTTTTGAATGTATTTTGTAGGGCGCAGGGTGCATGAGTTATGCGAAACAGATTATATTCAGTCATTTTAAGGCGATAAACCGAAGAATCTGCCCGCATATGTGTACAGATTCTTCACTTCACTTCGTTTCGTTCAGAATGACAGCAGAGAAAAACCGAATAAATTACGAAACACTGTACTACCAATTTTTACGCGCTAGCTTGCGAATCAGGATTGTCAGCTTCTTCTTCTACCACCACCACTATGGTATTGGCCAGTTTATCGCCCAAGCGCCTGCCGTCTTCGGAAAATTGTAAGATTAAAAGCTCAACCAATGGCGCAAACGGCAAGAGCATATCCAAGTTTCTCAAAAAAGATTTAAACGGTCCGCAAGGTTTACCTGTCGTCTGATCAATAACCATAAGCCGAAACATCCGTTTGCAAATGCTCTGCCCCTCTATGCCATCCTTAAATAACAAATAAATCAGCAAAAAAAACGCCAACCCCATAGCATTAGGCGATGGATATAACCATAAAGCAATCCAGTTAGGCGCCATTATTTCTATTAAAAAAGCCATTGCACGGCCTATTACCATTCTTTGTTGCTGCATTTTATCAATTGACACAACAATTCCTCATTTAATAACTTATCGCACCAAACAGGTGCAAACTATCTTTTGTGGGCGCCGGCTTGATGTTTCTATAATAGGTTTTAAGTAATGATTTACTTAATAGTAGGGTAGGTCTAAAACCTACCCATACAGGAAATTTATGATGTTTCAGCGTCTCTCAAGCCGAACCACTACGGACGCCTTCAACCGTTTCGCGCAAGACAAGCCAAACATCGATATGCGGGGTTAACACCAAGTTACCTTTACAATCAAGCTATTCTTTACTAGTTGAAGAAACAGGGGTAGATGTATCCATTTCCGTTGATTTACCGCCGCATTCACAAACTACCTTATGGTAGTGCCGATTATAATCCCAAGTATATACTCTGGTACCGGCTATCTGTATCGGCTTATTATCCGCATATACGAATCCTCCAAACAGAAATGATTTAAACAAATTCGCCGCTAAAGCCAAGAAAATTAATACTAACATAATTTTGGTAAATTTATCAGTCCGCATAATAAAACCTCCAAAAAAGATTAAAACTTCGTATCTAGCACAAACTCGATATTAGCCTGACTAATTTAGTTATGTTACGCAAACCCTGCTTTTAAATGTAGGGTGGGTCAAGCCCGTATCATGAAAGAGCCTATAACATATGCTTAAGCATACGTTATTTTAATAGTTGCGGACCCACCATATTTGTAGCATTGAATTCTCAAATTCGATGCCTCGTTAGCTGCCAGATTTGAGAATTCGGCAGCCACAAAGATTGCTCGCTGCTAGGTGTGGTGGATTCGGGGTAATCTTTTAATAAATTATTGTCTTTAATGTATAACGAATATCTG
>JAJRXT010000094.1 GCA_024276125.1 bacterium | reverse complement strand
GATAACCAGCCGCGGCTGTCCCTACGGCTGCATATTTTGTTCGATTCATCTGCATATGGGGCGTAAATTCCGCAAGCATTCGGCGGAATATGTAATTGCTCATATAGATTATCTGGTTAAAAAATATGATATACACCATATACACTTTGAAGACGATAATTTAATTTTGGATAAAAGGCGATTTGATACTATAATAGATACCATATCTAAAAGGGATTACCGGATAAGCTGGGATACGCCCAATGGGGTACGCGCTGAAAGCCTTACCCCTGACGTTTTGTCAAAAAGCCGTAAAAACGGGTGCAGCTATTTTGTAATGGGCGTGGAATCAGGGGATCAATGGGTAGTAAATAATATAGTAAATAAAAAGCTGGATTTATCTAAAGTAAGGCAAGCCGCTAGACTTTGTAAAGAGCATAAATTGGACCTGGAGGCTTTTTATGTAATCGGTTTTCCTGATGAAACTATGGAAAATATTAAGACTACCATTAGTTTCGCCTTTGATTTGTTTAAAAAATACGAAACCTATCCCCATTTTTTTATCGCAACTCCGCTATTCGGCACTAAGCTTTATGATATTTGTATTAAAAAGGGTTACTTAACCAAGGATATAACCCCGCATAATCTGGCTGTTTCAGTTCAGCGCGGCGGTCTTATAAAAACGCCTGATTTTACGCCTGAAGCGCTTAATGAGCTGGTTAATAAAATCAGGCTGAAGGTTAAAATTTTACTTATAATAAATTTATTAAAATTCTGCTTTACGCATCCGGCGGACGGAATTAAACTGTTTTCTTATTTTATAAACGGAGCATCAGGTACCAAAGTGCGCAATTTACTGCGCTATCGGAACAAAACCTTATCCTATCTGACAGCAGGCAAGAAAAGTTAGCGCTCTATTACCTGTCATTCTGAACTAAACGGAGTGGAGTGAAGAATCTGCCCCCATATGCGAGTAGATTCTTCATTCCGTTTACGCTTCATTCAGAATGACAACAATAGGTTGTTATGTTTCGGTATGTCTCATGCCGAAACATAGTTGCCATAAGGCATATTGGTTTCGGGGTGAGACGCCCCGAAACATAGCATAGAAACATGGACAAACCGCCGCCCCTTGTACAATATAATATAAACAAATGAAATATTCGGTAATTATTCCATCTTATAATTCGCAGACTACCATAGAAAAATGCTTAAGCTCTCTGTCAAAACAGGATATTGGGCAGGAATTTGAAACTATACTGGTTGATAGTTCCGAAGATAATACGCCTGAAATCATAAGGGAAAAATTCCCCTGGGTAGATTTAACTCATCTGCCGCAAAAAACCGATCAAGGCACAGCCCGCAACCTGGGAGTAAAAAAAGCCAAAGGGGAAATTATATTTTTTCTTGATTCAGACTGCACGGTTAACCCAAATTGGATGTCTCGTATGCTATACTGGCATGATAAGGGTTATCAGGCGGTAGGCGGGCCGGTAATAAACGGCAATCCCGAAGCATTGGTATCCCGGGCGGGTTATTTTTTGGAATTTAATGATCTGCTTCCATATGATGAGTCCAAAAACAAAGAAACCTGGCATGTGGGATCATGTAATGCCTCTTATAAGCGGGAGGTTATCAAAACATACGGCAGCTTTCCGGCGCCTTTAAAATATGCCTTAGAGGATATGCTGTATAACTGGTATTTATCTAAACAAGGCATAAAAATGTACTTTGATCAATCTATTATAGTAAATCATCATCACAGGATAACTTGGAGCGCATATTATAAGCATCAGTATAAATTGGGACACGGTACAGTACAAATGCTGCGTAAAACCGATATGGAGGGATCATGGCTGGTGAGACATCCGCTAGCTGCCACTTTTATCTGGCCGCTTATTACATTTGTTAAATTATTTAGAACTTCACGTACGGTCTACAAATGGCAGCCTAAAATATTACGACAAAAACCATTGGTTATTCCGCTTATGTTTACCGGTATTTTATGCTGGATTTACGGTTTTGCCAAAGAATTATACTTTGGCGAAAAAAAACTTTATTATAAAAGGGGCGAGGCGCCCTAAGCCAATTTAGGGGGTTCATATCTTTCGGGGTGTCTCACCCTGAAAGTTAAAAAAATGTAGGGTGGGTCAAGCCCGTATTATGAAAAAGCCTAAAAAAAATATGTTAGGCGTACGTTATCTGATAGCAGCGGACCCACCACATCTGCTACAAACACCGGGTGCGGTGGATTCGGGGTAATCTTTTCATAAAAAATATTGTCTTTAATTTATAAATGCGCATCTATTATATTAGACCCCTTAATCCACCCTACAGTTGTGTTATTATTTTTTTTATATAAAGAGAAGCTCCTTTTAGCCTCTCATTCTGAGGCTGGAAGCCGAAGAATCTTCCCTTGCAACAGCGAGGAGATTCTTCACTTCGCTTCGAGGCTGTGTCATAACTCAATTTCGGGTAGGTTGACTACCATATGCGGCAGGTAAGTTTTTGCAAACCTACTACATGTAGACGGTGAATCTTATCAAAAGGGCTTACGACACAATCTCTTCGTTCAGAATGACAGTTAGTTTTAAGTCAACGGCATCGGGGTTTAAAACCCGCCCCTTGTATCCGCTAAAAAAGCGTTATGTTCAGAATTGGAGGTACGTTTGAAGTGTACGTTTTAGGTATAAATGCTACTATGCACAATCCGGCTGTTTGTCTTATAAAAGACGGAAAGTTGCTTTGGGCTATTGAAGAAGAACGCTTAACCAGATATAAATTCGCAAAAATGAGGCCGCAGCGCGCTATAAAAAAATGCTTGGAATTAGAAGGTATTACATTATCCGACGTGGATTATATTGGTTATTCCTGGCGGCCGTGGAATTATTTATGGGATGAGACCTGCTGGCGTATACCGCGCCTATTCAAAAGACCGGTAACCACTATGTATAATCTGGTGCAGATGCAGAATTTCTTTACCTCGCATATGCACGATTTGTGGTATTTAAAACAGCAGACCGGTAAAAAAGCCATGGCGCTTGATCACCATAAGTGTCATTGTGCTGGTACTTTTTTAGTCTCCCCCTTTGAGCATGCGGCAATTTTGAGTATTGACAACCGCGGCGAAGGCGTTACCACCATGTTTGCCCGCGGAACAGGTAATAAGATAGAGGTATTAAAAAAAATATATATCCAAAATTCATTGGGTAAAATATATTCAGGCCTTACTTATCACTTGGGTTTCAGACCGGAATATGATGAATATAAGGTTATGGGACTTGCTTCATACGGTAAGCCCAAGTATTATGAATTATTTAAAAGTATTATAAAATTTGATTCCGACGGCGGCTTTAAGATCAACGGCGCCTTGTGCAATGTGGACTTAGACGGTCGTCCGACGGAAGATTTAATCCGCATAATAGGTCCTATGCGTCATAGAGGGCAGCCGCTTACGCAGGATCATATGGATATTGCATCCAGTCTGCAAAAGGTATTGGAAGATGCGGTACTGCATCTGGCCGAACACCTGTACAGGATTACAGGCGAAGAAAACCTGTGCCTAACCGGCGGGGTAGCCTATAATAGCGTAGCCAACGGCAGGTTGGCCGATGAGGGGCCTTTTAAAAACATCTATATTCCGCCCTGCGTAGGCGATGCGGGCACCAGTATAGGCGCTGCATTCTACATATATAACACGATACAGGGAAAACCTCGGGAGTATGTACTGGATTGCGCATCTTTGGGTTTGGAATATACCAATGAACAGATAAAAGAGGCGCTGGATACATGCAAAGTGGCCTACCGCAAAGAAGAAAATATCATGCAGACCACGGCTAAATTATTATCTGAAGGTAATATTATGGGCTGGTTTCAGGGTAAAATGGAATTTGGGCCGCGGGCGCTGGGTAATCGCAGTATCTTAGCCGATCCGCGTCGGGCTGAGATGAAGGATTTAGTGAATAAATACGTAAAACGCCGCGAGGAATTCCGCCCCTTTGCGCCCTCTACCTTGCAAGAAGATATACAGACCTACTTTGATACAAAATACGAAAGCCCCTTTATGACTTCAGTCTGCTCGGTACGAGAGGAATATCGCGATAAAATACCGGCAACAACGCATTTTGACGGCACCGCTAGGATTCAGACTGTAAGCAGAAACACAAATGAGCGTTATTGGGAAATGATAAATGAATTCAAAAAGATAACCGGTATAGGAGTGGTATTAAATACCTCGTTTAATGTACGCGATGAGCCTATAGTCTGCTCTCCGCTAGATGCTATAGGCTGCTTTTACAGCAGCGGTATGGATTATCTGGCAATAGGCGATTATCTGGTAATGAAAAAGAAAACGTAGGGTGGGGCAAGCCTGTATTATGAAAAGCCTTTTTTAGCCCGTCATTCTGAGGCCGGAGGGCGAAGAATCTACTCGCATATGGAGGCAGATTCTTCACTCCACTTCGTTTCGTTCAGAATGACAGCAGAGTAGGTTGGGTTGAGCTTGCGAAACCCAACAAATAAGCAAGCGGTAATATTGGGTTTCATTCTTCAACCCAACCTACTTTTTTGCTGCTTGCATCTAATTTTACGTGCATTATTTCTTTCAGTCTGTTTTTTAGTTCAGTACAGGTAATGCCTTCCATCTGACAGGAATTACACACACTAATTAAAGTAAGTTTTTCCCGTAGCTCTGGCGAAGCTAAGTATTTATTTTGAGATATTAGATTAGGAATACTTTTCTTTTTCATAATTACATTTTATCAGTTAATTAAATTAATTTCAATAAATGAATAAAATTTTAGTTCTTTCATATCATTACCCGCCTTGCGCCTACGGCTGTTCTATCAGAGTAGTCAATTTCGTAAAATTTCTACCGGAGAATAATTTTAAACCGGTGATTTTAAGCGTCAAACCGGTTTATTATAAGGATCATTCGGCAGACGATCACTCACACCGCAGCGGTATGCCCGCTGATATACAGATAGTGCGTACAGATTCAATTGACCCCGCCGCAAAAATCGCCTCAGAGCTTAATACGGATCAAAAAAACACGCCAGCTTCACAGGGTTTTATTGCCAGGTTAAAAAACCGGTTATTTAAGATGATACAGCAGGCCGGATACGCTCTGCTTATACCCGACGTACAAATTTTATGGGCGCCTCATGCCATAGGAGCGGGTAAAAAGCTGTTAGCTGATTCCGATACCAAGATAATCTTTGCCGTAGCCCCGCCTTTTTCCGTGTTTTTAGCGGGTTATTTTCTAAAAAAAATTACCGGAAAAAAACTGGCGCTTGATTTTAAGGATATGTGGGTAGGACGCAATCAGCATGAGCATAATAATATACTTTGCAGCCTGTTTAGCCGCGCTATAGAGAAAATGCTGATAAAGGCGGCGGACAGCGTGATATTGACCACCGATTATGCTTACATGTGTTTTGAAAAGCGATATCCTGATCATGTAAATAAATTTGTGGTTATCCCAAATGGATTTGATCCGCAGTTACAAGATGTTATCCGGCAGGAATCAGCTGGTTCGCCCAATTGCGAAAAATTGTTTAAAATAGCTCATACTGGGACGCTGGATACTGATCGCAGCCCTGAAGTATTCATTCAAGCGGTCAAGGAATTAAAAGAAGACTTCCCTGATTTTGCTGATAATGTTAAAATATATTTTAGCGGCAAGGTGCATCATATTTATCAGGATTTAGTTAAAGAATTGGGGCTTGATAATATATTTGTATTTAAGGGATATTTAAATTATCATGATAATATCGCATTATTAAATCAGGCGTCATTACTGTTACTGCTTACGACACATGATGCGCCGGATGCAGTGCCGGGTAAATTATACGAATACTTTGCCTTGGAAAAACCGATACTGGCAATCAGCGAAGACGGCGCCAGTACGCAATTGTTGCGAAAATACGGCTGGGATAAGATAGTACATCCCAAAGATAAAGATGGGATTAAGGAACATTTATATACGCTTTATCAGGAATTCTGTCAAGGTAAGTTAAAGGCGCCTGATATTCCGGTTGATAAATATAATCGGCGCAATCAGACAAAACAATTAGCGGAAGTATTCGGTCAATTGGTAGATTGAGCGGAGTATGTTTCTATAAATAGGTTTTATGTTTGTCATTCTGAACGAAGCGGAGCGCAGTGCAGAATCTACCCGCGTATGCAAGCAGATTCTTCGGCCTACTGCCTCAGAATGACAGCTACCTCTCAACTCAACTTAACTATGAACATACTAATAACCGGCGGTACCGGCTTTTTGGGTCGGTATATAGTCGATAATTTATTAAAAGACGGACATACTGTAAGGATATTAAGCCGTAATGCTAAAGCTGCGGATTTGTGGCCTAATCATAAAGTGGAAATATGTTTAGGCGATGTATGCGATGCCGCCAGCCTAACCGGTGTTTTTGATGATATTGAAGTGGTATATCATATGGCCGGAAAACTGGGGCAGGCCGGTGTAGCCGAAGATGTATATGAAAACCTGCACTATCAGGGTACCAAAAATGTGTTGGAGGCCGCTTTGCCCGCCGGCGCTATAAAGCGCTTTATACATTGTAGCAGCGCGGGGGTACAGGGACCTATAGATAACCCGCCGGCGGATGAGCGCATGCCGTATGCGCCGTCTAATATCTACGAAAGAACTAAAACCAAGGCGGAAAAGCTGGTATTACAATATTATAAGGAGTATAATCTACCGGTGATTATTCTGCGTCCTGAATTTGTATACGGTCCGGGCGATCTGCATGTTTTGGGATTGTTTGCCGCTATAAAAAAGGGAATGTTTGTCATTTTCGGCAAAGGTAGCTCGCTGCTGCATCCGACCTATATAGATGACTGTACCCAAGCCTTTATGCGGGCGCTCTATGGGGATAATCAGTATGGCGAAGTATTTATTATAGCCGGAGAAAAACCGGTTAGCGTAAAGGAATTAGCCTATACCATAGCCGATGCCCTGGGGGTTAGAAGACCGTTTTGCGTGCCTTATTGGCTGGGTTACAACGTCGCTGTTGTATTTGAAGGGCTGGGCGGCATGTTTGGCTTTGACCCGCCGCTTAACCGCAGCCGGCTTAAGTTCTTTACGGAAAACAGGGCGTTTGATATATCCAAGGCCAGAAACAAACTAGAATATATACCAAAAACAAGCTTTGCGGAAGGAGCCGCCAGAACCATAGCTTGGTATAAGGAAAACGGACATCTGTAAAGTAATGAGGTAATATTCTATGAAAATAGTAAAAGGGATTTTTAAAGGAAATGCCATTAAACTTCTTGAACCAATTAAGGCCAAATACGGAGTTGAAGTTGAGGTAATCTTTCGTGAACCTGATAAAAAAACAGCATCCTTTAATAAAGCAATGAAAGAGGAATTAGAGCGTATGGATAAAGGGCTTCAATTGGGATGCGGACAGTATTACCAGTCCCGGGATGAACTCCATGAAACATTCGTCAATCCATTCAAAAGCAACAAATTATAAACAACTATGTCTACACTTTGGAATAAAAACAAAGAAAAAGACTTTTT
>JAJRXT010000093.1 GCA_024276125.1 bacterium | reverse complement strand
CCGCTGTAGTTTTTTAGCAATCTTAACAGCCGAGAGCCCTTCTTGATTTAATAAAACCATAAAAGCTTTTTTAAGAATTCTCCGAAGAGGCTTGCCCCCGATATCGTTCTAATTCTTTTTGTTGCTCTGGTGTCAGCTTAATTCTAATCATCTGTTACCTCCTTGTTATTACACATAATATCAGATGATTAGCAAAAAAGCAAGAAAATTATACTTATTTATGCAACTATGCTTATACTATAATGAAAAGCTCTTTTTTGTCTGTCATTCTTCAGCTTTCAGCCGAAGAATCTGCTTGTATACGGAGTAGATTCTTCACTACGCTTCGTTCAGAATGACAACACGTTAACACATCAATATAAAATGGATGTCGTACTAGCAGGCCGGTGAGCTCATTCTACAGTTATAACTTCAATGAGTTAAAATCCTGCTAAATAAAATTAACATACAATATCACTTTATAACGTGAGTTCGACATAAGAAATGTTGAAATGTTATTACATATCAAGTGATTGATGCAAGGTTCCTGTAGGGGAGGGGTTTATCCCCTCCCGAATTACGGCAATACTGTTGACTTAAGAACATTTTGTGCTTAAAAGACTTTTCTTAGCTTGTCATTCTGGGGCCGTAGGCCGAAGAATCCGTCTGCATACGCTAGCAGATTCTTCACTGCGCTTCGCTTCATTCAGAATGACAGTTTCCTTAAATCAACAGCATTGCCGAATCACGGGCTTAGGACAGGGTCAGAGACCCACGCCATAAGTCCCTACAGTTTAAATCAATAAGTTTTATGTCGAACTCAGGTTTTATATTAAAGAAATCAAGCGTTTTTTACGCTTTTTTCAGAAAATTCGCAAATACCGCCTTTTCAAATGTTCAAATGAAGCGTTTTTAGCGCCTTTTAAATCATTATCTTGCTGAATATAAAGAGTATTCGGCTTTTTGAAAAGTCCTCAAACAACCGTCATTCTTCAGCCTTCGGCCGAAGAATCTACTCGCATACGGGGGTAGATTCTTCACTGCGCTTCGAGGTTGTGACACAGTCTCTTAGCTCTCATCCTCAAGCTTGCGATAAAAGCAGCTACGGTTGCCGGTATGGCATGCCGCGCCTTTTTGTTCTACTTTTACCAGCAATGTATCTCCATCGCAGTCGTAATACATCTCTTTAACCGTCTGAACATGCCCTGAGGTCTCCCCTTTAAACCATAAACATTTTCTGGAACGGCTCCAAAAATGATTTTTACCGGTAGTAAAAGTTTTTTTAAGTGACTCCTTGTTCATGTAAGCCATCATTAATACTTCATTATTGGTAACATCTTGAACAATAACCGGTATCAATCCCCTATCGTCAAATTTAAGCTGTGTGAACATAATTATCCTTTCTTTATATTATTATAATCGGCAGTCCTGAATTACTTTACATTTTCTAAATTTCTACGAAACATCAAATATTAGGGCTTGCCAAAGGCGGAAAAATCATTTACAATATACTATATTTAGTAACTTGTGTAAAGAATTTACTATTTGATGTGTAAAGAAATAATTTATTTTTGTATCTAATTGAATAATCGGTCATATTGTGACATTTCATAAGTAAGTAAGCTTTTTAAAGCTTGACATAGATTTTATTCCCTGATATATTTTAAAAAATTTGTCTGATCTTTATGTTAAGTAAATTCTTTTTGTTATTTGTTGATTAGCTTAAACTTTGCTTTCAGTTAAAACTGGGGAGACGGTTAATGCCCGAAAAGTATACGATTATGGTGGTTCCAAAATCCACCGCTAAAATGAGAAAATTTCAGATTTCCAAAAGAACAATTCAACTGTTTATCGGCGTTATTTTTTTATTTGTAACAATAAGTAGTTTCTTTATATACAGTTATTTTGATTATCGCATAGAAGCAAGCGCCGTACCGTCTTTGCGAATGGAATACAACAAACAAAAAACACAGCTTCAAACCCTGGCTCAAACTATAGCCGGCCTAAAAAAAGATATGGGCAGGTTAAGTAAGTTTAATCGTAAATTTCGTACTATTATGGGATTACCTCAAGCGGAAGATAATATTCAGCAATCATCCGGTATGGGCGGGGGCGTAGAAGATACCTTTTTGGAGTTTGCTAAACGCAGGGAAAACGCATTTATAAAACAATTAAAAAGAGACCTTTCGCAAATTACTTCACAAATACAGGATCAGCAGGAATCTTTACAAGACTTATCTGAAGTTATAGAAGATAAAAAATCTTTACTGGTCTGCACCCCTTCTATTTGGCCTTGCAAGGGTTGGCTGACTTCCGGTTTTGGCTACCGTAATTCACCGTTTACCGGTCAGCGTGAAATGCACAAAGGACTCGATATAGCCGCCAGATTCGGCCAGCCGATAAAAGCTCCGGCAGACGGCGTAATTACTTATGCCGGACGAAAAGGCGGTTTGGGCAAAGTCGTGGTAATTGAGCATGGTTACGGATATTCTACCAGACTTGGACACAGCTCAAAAATTGTAGTAAAGGTAGGCGACAGAATAAAACGCAACCAAGTTATTGCTTATGTCGGCAATACCGGTCGTTCTACCGGCCCGCATTTGCATTATGAAATAAGGGTCAATGGAGTACCCGTTAATCCATTTAATTATTTACTTGATTAGAGACCATTTTCCCTGTGGTTAACGTAAGTTTGTGGCGTAAATCTTTATTCTTTCTTGCGCCATGAATTTATTGCATCTTCGATGTGGACGATCTCTGTAGCCGCCGACCTTTAGGTCGGCTGCGAAAACGGGTTTAAAAACTTGTTGCTCCAAACATAAAAAATGGGATTTTCTGTACTATAAATTTATGCTTAGGAACTGTCACAAAATAATTTCAAAACAGATCAACTTATATTTTAACATTTTTACCTAACAAATAAAAAATACGATTTTTTACGAGTCCATCAAAATTCTTCCTATAAGAATTTGAGCAAATTCTGTCCTGCCAATTTTAATCAACCAGTAACTAAATTTTTTCGTAAAACCTATCCTGTACCTTTATAGAAGAATATAATGATTTGGCAAAAAGCGTCAGAAATCTGTAAATCGGTCAGGGTGAAAATTATATTAATCTTAGGAATAAAATTATGAGAACTAATCACAAACTTTGTTTAATTTACTCGATTTTTAGTATTTTGTTTATAACCGCTTGCAATAAAAGTGAATCCGATGCAAAAAAAGCAGACAGTAAAGAAGCCGTAGCGCAAGAGAGCCAAGAAGAAATTGTTGCCAAGGTCAATGGTAAACCGATTAGTAAAAAGCGTTTGTAGCAATTTATTCTTTCAATGACCGGCGGCCGCAAATTTGATGTAAAAGGAGATAATGCAGATAAGCTCAAGCAAGCTATGCAGCGGCAGGCCTTAAAAAAACTGGTTGATTTAGAGCTGCTTTACCAGGAAGCTCAAGCTAAGAATCTGGTAGCTGACGATAAGAAAGTAGATGAGATGATAACCGATATCAAAACCAAGTTTCCTGATGCCGGCGCTTTTGAAGAAATACTGACTAAAAACGGCAGTTCGGAAGCAGAGCTTAGAGAAGATATCAGGACGAATTTATCCATAGAGAATATAATGTATAAAGAAATATCATCTAAAGTAGAAATAAGCGACAAAGATGCCAAAGATTTTTATCAGAAAAATAAAGAAAAATTCAATCTTCCCGAAGCAGTAAGAGTAAGTCATATTTTGACGAGAGATATTAAAGAAAAATCTGGCGAGGCAAAAGAATCTGCCAAACAAGAAGAATCAGCCGAACAAAAAATTAAAGACATAAAAAAACGTTTGGATAAGGGAGAAGATTTTACAGAATTAGCGCGCGCCAATTCTGCCTGTCCAAGCGGAAAAAAGGGCGGCGATTTGGGCTATATAGAACATGGAAAAACAGTACCGGAATTTGAAAAGGCAGCTTTTGCCTTAAAAAAAATCGGCGACATAAGTCCAATAGTCAAAACATCTTTCGGATATCATATTATCAAATTGGCGGATAAACGTCCCGCCGGTATTGTGCCTTATGATGAGATTAAAGAAGAACTAAAAGGTAACCTAAAAAAACAAAAGATAAATGAGAAATCAGATGAATATATAAAGAAATTGCATGAAAAGGCTAAAATTGAATCAGAAATTGAGCTAGCGACTAAGTAAGACTAAAGAACAAATCGCCCTTTAGGGCGGATTTTTGTGGCTGCTATATAAATGTATGTTTCGGGGTGTTTCACCCAGAAACACCTAGCGGTAAGCATTGGTTTCGGCCTATCCCAATGCTGTTGACTTTAAGAGAACTGTCATTCTGAATGCAGCGAAGCTCAGTGAAGAATCTACGCACATATGCGAGTAGATTCTTCGGTTGAAGGCTGAAAAATGACAAGTACATATTGGGGCGCATCCCCTCCCAAATCAGTGGTTAAGGACACGCCGCCCTTCCTACAGTTTTATAAAATCAACAACTTTTATGCCGAACTCAGGTTTATTTAGGGTTATTGACCATATTCCGAAACATAAAAAAACCTGTTTTAAAAACAACAAAAAATGCCTACAGTAAGTGTTATAATCCCTGCCTACAACCGTTATCAATCTTTAGTTTACGCTATTGACTCCGTTTTGGCACAAACCTATGCTGATTTAGAACTGTTGGTTATAGATGACGGTTCTACGGACAATACTCCATTAATAATCCCAAAATACGGTAATAAAATTCGATATTTTTATCAGGAAAATCGCGGGGTAAGCTCTGCTAGAAACCTGGGTATTGCCAAATCAAGCGGTAAATATATCTGTTTTTTAGATTCAGATGATTTGTGGCTGCTGAATAAACTGGCTGTACAAATTAAATTTATGCGCTCTAATTCAGAATATAATGTTTGTTATACCGATGAGATATGGTACAGAGGCGGGGTGCGGGTTAATCAGAAAAAAAAGCACGCTAAATATAGCGGTCAGATATTTTCATACTGCCTGCCGCTTTGCATTATAAGTCCTTCTTCAATAATGCTTAAAAGTGAGCTAATAGATAAAATAGGGGGATTTGATGAGTTGCTTCCGGCTTGCGAGGATTACGATTTATGGCTTAGGATCGCCAAAGATTACCCGATTTATTTTATCAAGCAGCCGCTTATACTGAAGTATGGCGGGCATAGCGACCAATTATCCATAAAATACTATGGCATGGACCGTTTCAGAGTATATGCTCTGCTTAAGTTGCTGGAGCATGGTAATTTATCTGAAAAACAAGAAAATTTGGTAAAAAAAGAGCTTAATTTAAAATGTACAATATACGCCGCAGGTTGTTATAAACGAGGCAAAAAGGTAGAAGGAGACATTTTTAAAGGCTTATGCAGCGCTATAACTTAGCCCGAATAATTCGGGAGTTAATCTGAGGCAATGTGGAGTGATTCTGCCTATGGAGTGGCTATACTTTTCTGGACATATATATGATGAATTGAAGCGCTTATGTAAAGAAACCCGTCATTTAATTAAGGAGTAACATATCTTAAATGCGGCCGCAGCGTACTTATGCAAAGGCAGTAGCGTAAAGTACGCTTTCATCAAGAAAAACAACAAGTTCATGATAAACCGTATGTGAGATATCTTTGGGGTGTCACGGAGTGGATATTATGACTGGTTGGAGCGATCTGATGAGTAATCACAAAGTTGAAGATAAGCGGCTTGCTCAGAATATAAAGGTTATTCATAGTAACAGCGGGGAAATTACGGTACTCGGCCTATCAAGAAGGAATTAGAAGATAAGGTCAGCCGCCGCCATATTGGCCGTCTCATGAAGCGGCAAGGCAGTCAGTACGCATCGGAACTTTATCAAAATAATATTTCAAAACATGATTTTGTTTGCGCCTATGAGCCGCAAAGGCAACTGCTGGGATAATGCGGTTGCTTAAAAGTTTTTCGGTACCTTGAAGAAAGAGTTAATTCGTCATCGCTGTTATAAAACCAGACAGGAGGCAAGATAAGATATTTTTGAGTTTATAGAAGTTTTCTATAATAGGCAAAGACGCCATTTAACAATTGGGTATAAGGCGCCTGCCAAGTATGAAGAAGAATATTCTAAAGCCGCCTAAAAAAGTGTCCGGAAAAGTGTTGACAGATCATAGAGATGGCGAACTAACGGAAGAGGCAACTATTAAGGATTACTTAATAGTTGCCTCGGAGGGCTTGCGCCGAGTCAGGCGGGCAGTTAAGCATTACAATCTAGACATGATCCTTGCCGTGGGCTACAGGGTGCGGTCGGCGCAGGGGGTGCAGTTCCGCCAGTGGGCCACCGAGCGGCTGCGTGAGTATCTGGTCAAGGGGTTCACGCTGGATGACGAACGACTGAAAGGACGCGACCGGCTGGTTGACTACTTCGATGAGCTGCTGGCCCGCATCCGTGAAATACGCGCCAGCGAAGCCCGTATCTACCAGCGGATAAAGGAAATCTTTGCCCTGGCCTCCGATTACGTGAAGACAGAGCAGGAAACGCAGGTCTTCTTTGCCATGATGCAGAACAAAATGCACTATGCCGCTACCGGAATGACGGCGGCCGAGATAGTCCGCAGGCGGGCTGATGCGCAAAAGCCCAATATGGGACTGACGGCCTGGAGCGGCGGACGGGCACTCAAGCGCTACGCGGCGACGGCTAAGAATTATCTTGATGAGAAGGAAATCGACACCCTTAATCGTATAGTGGTGATGTTCTTGGATCAGGCCGAATTCCGCGCCCAGCGCCGCCGGGACATCAAGATGCGGGACTGGGAATTCTTGCTGGACAAGTTTCTGCGGGACACGGAACTGCCCGTACTGGCGAATGCGGGAATGGTGGCGCATGACGATGTGCTGACTTGGGCGCACGAGCAATATGAGTCTTTTTCCGAGCGGCGGAGACTGGAGGCCGAAGATAAAGCCGAAGCGCATTATCTGGATGATTTACGGGCTTCGGCGCAGACATTAGATACGGAGCGTAAGAAGCTGGCCGGACGTAAGGGCGGTAAAGCGGGACGGCGGAAAAAGAGGGGCGATACATGAAAAGAAACCGTCGTTGCATTCGGTTGAAGGGATATGATTATTCGCTGGCTGGCGCGTATTTTGTGAGCATATGTGTGCAGAATCGGGCGTGTTTGTTTGCAGAGATCATAAACGGTAAGATTGTCTTGACCAATGCGGGGCGGATGGTGAATACCGTATGGGACGAATTACCGGAATTTTATCCCGGTATTGATATTGATGCGTTTCAAATTATGCCCAACCATATCCACGGAATCATTATTCTTGGGAATGAGACCCATGAACACCCAAACGTACGGGCAACCCCCCGTGGGCGCCCTGATCTTCCCTGTGGGCGCCCAAATATGGACGCGGGGCAACCACGGGGGATTGCCCATACAATGTCGTTGCCGGATGTGGTACACCGATTTAAAACAATGACCACAAAACGATATACGGATGGCGTTAAACAATATGGATGGTCACGGTTTGACCGGCGGTTGTGGCAGCGCAATTATTATGAACACATTATCCGAAATGATAATGATTTAAATCGTATACGGGAATATATCATAAATAATCCGGCAAAATGGGATATGGACAGGGAAAATCCCCTGCGACCGCACAAATAACACCCAAACGTAGGGGCAAACCCCCCTGTGGTTGCCCTGATCCCCTCAGGCATTGAGTGGCTGGGCGAGATACCGGAGGGGTGGGAGGTTAAGCCGATAAAACGGATCACAAGCATCCCTGTAACTGATGGACCACATGAAACACCTGAATTCTTTGATAATGGCATTCCATTAATTTCGGCTGAGGCCATAAAAAATGACAAGATAGACTTTTTAAAGAAACGAGGATTTATATCTATTAAAGATCATGCAAGGTTTTCAAAGAAATATAAGCCGCAAAAAGGCGATATCTATATGGTTAAGTCTGGAGCAACAACAGGCAATGTAGCCTTCGTGGAAACTGATGAAGATTTTAATATTTGGTCTACACTTGCTGTTATTAGACCTAATTATAAGAAGACAACAACGAGTTTTACTTTTTTCTTTATGAAATCCTTCAATTTCTTTCAATCAATTGAACTTAGCTGGAGCTATGGAACGCAACAAAATATTGGTATGAATATAATCGAGAATCTCCCAATAATAATCCCTCCGCTGCTGGAGCAGAATTTTATTACCACTTTCCTCGACCGTAAGACGGTGCGGATTGATGCGCTGATTGAAAAGAAAAAGCGGCAGATTGAGTTATTAAAGGAAAAGCGCGCCGCACTCATCTCCGCCGCGGTTACAGGCAAAATTGATGTGCGGAAGGAGGCAGCCTAATGCCTGTGCCAACTCCTACGCCTATTTTACGCCTAATACATATTGATAACCTCCATATTTACTTAAAACGTGGTAAAATCCACGCACCGAATTGTACGCCTGATGATGGATTAATTTACAGAACCATTCATGATACAGAAGTTCAACAAAAACGCTATCTTACCGAAATACCGTGTGGTCCTGGCGGAGTTATCCATGATTATGTGCCATTTTATTTTGGTTATTTATCTCCAATGATGCTAAAATTAAAGACAGGACAAGTTGCCGGTTACCATGAGGGGCAGGAACCTTTGATTTACTTGGTTTCAACAGTGCAAAAAATTCAAAAAGATGGAATCCCTTTTGTTTTTTCTGATGGTCATGGTCTGGCCAGATTTTCCCAATGGTTTGACAATATAAGCGACCTGTGTAAAATTGATTGGACGGTGGTTTATCAAAGGTATTGGAGTGACGATCTTAGCAATATGGATCGTCAACGCCGGAAACAGGCTGAATTCTTGATATATCGGTCTTGCTCATGGTCACTGATTGAAAAGATTGCAGTCATTGATAAAAACATGGAAAGTAAGGTAAGAAAGATAATGAACGGTTTTTTAGATAGTATGAGTTGCCCAGTGGAAATTAAACGTAATTGGTATTATTATTAATCAGGAGGGCGCTTTATGATTGAAATGACAAAAGGAAATATCCTTGAGGCTGATACAGAAGCCATTGTCAATACCGTTAACTGTATCGGTTTTATGGGTAAAGGTATAGCGCTCCAATTCAAACAGGCATATCCAGAGAACTTTAATGCCTATCAAAAGGCTTGCAGGGTAAAGAAAGTCCAGCCTGGAAAAATGTTCATATTTGAAACCGGAATGATGCTCAATCCTAAATATATTATCAATTTTCCTACAAAACGGCATTGGCGGGGAAAAGCCAGAATGGAGGACATTAAATCCGGTCTTAAATCGCTTCTTGAGGAAGTTAATCGTCTTAAAATTCATTCTATCGCTATACCGCCTTTAGGATGCGGCCTTGGCGGCCTGAATTGGAATATAGTCAGGCCGATGATAGAAGCTACATTTATTGATTTGCCCAGAGTCCGCATACTGCTTTATGCTCCCCTAGGCGCACCGGACGCTAAAGCTATGCCAGTCAGAACTAAAAAACCAAACATGACGCCTGCCCGGGCTTTATTTATTAAGCTTATGGAACAATATTTGAGACTCGCTTACCGCCTGACTTTGCTAGAGGTCCAAAAACTAGCTTATTTCCTTCAGGAATCAGGCGAACCTTTGCGCTTGAAATATGAGGCAGGACACTACGGGCCTTATGCCCTCAATTTAAATAAGGTATTAGAACGAATTGAGGGACATTTTATCAGAGGTTATGGAGATAGCCAGAAACCTGACGTGGAAATAGAACTGCTTCCAGATTCGATAAAAGAAGCCAATGATTTTCTTGCAGACAAGGAAGACTCCAAAAACCGACTTGAAATTGTTGCCAATCTTATTGAAGGTTTTGAAACACCATACGGGATGGAACTTTTGGCAAGTGTGCATTGGGTGGTTAAAAAAGAAAACGCATATTCTGAAAATAATGCCTTAGCCGCCATCCTGAACTGGAACAAACGTAAAAAAATACTGTTTAAACCTGATCATATTAGAATTGCACGGAATAGACTCAAGGAACAGAATTGGATCTAATGACCTTAAATTGCTGTGACAAACTACGACGGCCTGCTATGACAAGCTGTGACAGCAAATTGTGACAAAACTTGCATAAGAGGTGATTTGTGCCGAAACAATATACAGAATACGCCTTTGAGTCCGCTATCGAAGAATATTTATTAACATCAGGCGGCTATACTAAGGGTGATAATACCGCTTTTGACAAGGAGCGCTGTCTTGATCCTAGCATCCTTATTCCCTTTATCAGGGAGACTCAACCCGCACAATGGGCATATCTAAAAAATATTCAAAAGGATAAGGCCGAAGATACGCTGCTTGATGAACTATGCCGGGCGCTTGATTCCGCGCATGAAGGCTGCCTTAAGGTTCTGCGCCACGGCTTTAAATGCTTTGGCAAACTGTTTAAGACAGCCTATTTTGCTCAGGCCAGCGGCTTAAATCCTGATACACAAAAGCTCTATAAAGCCAACCGGCTGACTGTTACCCGCCAGTTGCATTATTCTGATAAGCATAATAATTCCATTGATCTGGTGTTTGGCCTAAACGGTATCCCTATTGCTACCGCCGAGCTTAAAAACCCCTTGACCGGTCAGACCTGGCGTAATGCCGTCCATCAGTATAAAAACGACCGCGACCCAAAAGAGCTGATCTTCCAGTTCAAAAAACGGGCGCTGGTGCATTTTGCGGTTGACCCGGATGAGGTATATATGACTACCCGCTTATCCGGTAAGAACGCCCGCTTTCTGCCGTTTAACAAAGGCAATGGCGCAAGCGCCGGCAACCCGGAAAACCCGTGCGGATATAAAACAGCCTACTTATGGGAAAATATCTGGCGCCGTGACAGCTTACTGGATATACTAGCTCGCTTTATACACTTACAAGTAGAGATCAAAAAACTGGGCGGGAAAAACATCAAAAAGGAAACTATGATCTTTCCGCGCTTCCATCAATTGGACGCTGTACGCAAAATGGTAACTGATGCGCGCATAAAAGGCGCGGGGAATAATTACCTGGTGCAGCATTCCGCCGGAAGCGGTAAAAGCAATTCCATCGGCTGGCTGGCACATCGGCTGGCGACTCTTTATAATGACCTGGACGAAAAAGTCTTTGATTCGGTAATTGTAGTCACTGACCGGTTAGTGCTTGATCAGCAATTGCAAAATACCATATATCAGTTTGAACATAAACAAGGCGTGGTACAAAAGATTGATACTGATTCTGCCCAATTGGCTGCCGCCCTATCATCCGCTGTCCCGATAGTCATTACCACCTTACAAAAATTCCCCTTTGTTACCGAAAAAATCGGCAATCTGCCAGCCCGTAAATATGCAGTTATTATTGATGAAGCGCACAGCTCGCCAGGAGGCTGTGTCGCGGCCAGCCGTGATTTAGCGAATCAGGGGTTCGTTCTTTGAAAAAAAGTTAAAAATTCTTTAAAAATCGTATTTGCGTTGGCGGTTAATCAAAAATCAACAGTCAATGTGCTTTTATTATTTGCTTTATGGCGGCATAGCGTGTTTCCTATGTTAATTTGTCTTGGTTTTTATCCTTAAATCTTGCTCATCTGACACACTAATCCTGCGACTGAGGCGAATAGCGTTATCATACGAGCTTTTGTTAAAGCAGGGCGCTCACCGCGAAAACTTAAGCCCGGGCGCCCTCTATGCCGCGCAAGAGAAAATTCTTAAGCCCCAAATTGTGCTTAATGTGCCCAAAGGGGCGCTCCACTTTCATCTTGCGCCGCTTATATATTTTCTGCGATTCGGCCTGCTCGTATTGTTTTTCAAAATGTTCTTTTTGTTTCTCGTTTTTCAGCCGAATGATTTTCCGGCCGCGCTTTGCGCTCGTG
>JAJRXT010000092.1 GCA_024276125.1 bacterium | reverse complement strand
TAGTTGGTGTTTTGTATAGATTTGATTGACGTAAAATTTTTGTAGAAGAGTGACATATCCCCTCTTGCTGTAGGGGCGGGTTTGAAACCCGCCCCTACAAGATAACAAAATCAAGAACTTTTATGTCGAACTCACGTTAAATAAGTCCTCAGATGTCACGCCGAACGCAAATGAAGGGTCTAATTAACGTTAGTTCGACGTAACAAAAAACGAAATGTTATTACATGTCAGTTAGTTGATCTTTTGCATATACTTTATTAATGCGATTTTCCGTAGGGGATGGGTTTATCCCAATGTTGTTTGACTAGAAAGATAGCTGTCATTTGGAGGGTTGTCACCTCCCGTTACTTCTGGCTAAGAACATCCGTTAATTACAATTACCAAAATCACATAATTTTCTACACTTAAAACAAAACAGGGGAAAACAGATGAGAAAGAGCTTTTTTTATATTAGTTTGGCGCTAATAACCGCTTGTTCGGTTATTTTTTCATTTAGTCTAAGCCAGGCTGCCGATATGAAAATCGGCTGTGTAAATATGCAAAAAATCGTTAAAGAATCTACAGCTGGCAAAGAAATGTCCCAAGAAGGCAATAAAATACTCGGTGATAAAAAGGCAGAAATAAGAGCGCTGGAAGATGAGATAAGCAAAATGTTTAATGATTACAAAGAAAAGGAAATGGTACTCTCTCCTGAAGCTAAAAAAGAGCTAAAGGATAATATTGAGAGGAAACTTATTGATAAGGACAGGTCTGAAAAAGATTTATATCGCCAGTTACGTAACTTTGAAAAAAGGGCGGTAAGTGAAATTGTAACCGACATAAACAAAATAATCAAAAAGATAGGTAAAGATGAGAAATATACCTTACTGCTGGATTCTTCAGGTATAAAAAACGATGAGGTCGAACTGCCGATGACAAATATTTTGTACTCTACGCCTGAATTAAATATTACCGAAAAGGTGTTGTCTTTATACAACAAGCAATATGAGGAAAAAAAGAAAAAGAAAGAAAAAGAATAACTCAATGTTTCTATAAGGAGCGCCTCGCCCAATCCATTTTAGGGGGATTCCACCTCAATGCTATTGACTTAGGAACTGTCATTCTTAAACGCAACGTAAGTGGAGTGAAGAATCTGTCCCCGTAAGCGTACAGATTCTTCGACCTCCGGCCTCAGAATGACAGAATGTAATTATTTTCGCAAATTAACTAAAGTAGCCATTTAACCTAATGACCTGTTATTCCCGAATGTCTTTATACATACAATAATATTTCTTGTGGATAAAGCTAAATATTTTGTGGAATAAATATTATAGTATGCTAAAATGGATATATACAATTAGCTGTAAGCAGAATCATCCAATCTGATGTCAGCTAATTTATTCTTGGGATATCTGTTCCGAACACCTAATGTTTCGGCTTGTCTCAAGGCATCCAAGTCTTTTTTGTCTGCGTACAAATACGTTTTGTATAATCCTATAATTTGTTTATAACATGAAAAAAATAAATAAACCTTGTACGTTAAAAGAAATTTCCTTGCTAATTAAGGGAAAATTAATTGGTGATGAGAATATCAAAATAACCGGTGTCGCCGGTTTGGAAGATGCCGGTAATCAGGATATTTCTTTTTTAGCTCACCCAAAATATAAATCTTCACTTGCTAAAACTAATGCCGCAGCGCTGATACTCTCCAAGGCATTCCCTGAGATAGATAAACCATATATAATTGTAGATAATCCGTATTTGGCATTGGCTGTTTTACTGAAATATTTTTATGCTAAGCCTAAACCGGTTGTCGGCGTTCATCCATTATCTGTAATAGGTAAGAACCCAAAACTGGGAAAAAATATTTCCATTTACCCTTGGGCGGTGATTGGCGATGATGTGCAGTTAGATGATAATGTGGTAATTTATTCTGGAGCCTGTATTGGATGCGGGGTAAAAATAGGCGCTGATTCGGTAATTTATCCGCAGGTAAGTATTTATGATGAGGTTAGTATCGGTTGCAAGGTTGTTATTCACAGCGGTACTGTAATCGGTTGTTCCGGCTTTGGCTATGTATGGGACGGGCGCAGGCATCACCATATCCCTCAAATCGGCTCAGTGATTATTGAGGATGATGTTCAAATAGGCGCAAATGTTACCATTGACCGCGGCAGCATGGGTAATACGCATATTGCACGGGGTGTCAGGATTGATAATCTGGTACAGATTGCCCATAATGTAAGTATCGGCGAGAATTCTATTATTGTGGCACAAGTTGGTATTTCCGGTAGCAGCCGGCTTGGATGCGGGGTAATTTTAGGCGGACAAGTCGGAGTAGTTGGGCATGTTAAAATCGGGGATAATGTTAAAGTTGCCGCTAAAGGCGGTATCAGCAAAGATGTGCCGGCGGATGCCGTTATGGCCGGTATGATAGGGCGGCCTTATGCCGAGTGGAAAAAGACAGAAGTCGCCATGCGTAATCTGGTTAAATTACAAAATACGGTTAAAGAATTACAACAGCGCATAAACCTGCTTGAGGAGGAAAAATCCGGTACATGATTTCCTTAGAAAAAGCAAAAGAACTGATATTAGCTCAGGTAAAAGAAGAGATGCCCTCAGAGGATTGCGATATATCCTCTGCTTGGCTTAGGACATTGGCTTGTGATATATATGCTGATCTTGATGTGCCCGGGATTGATAATTCGGCTATGGACGGTTACGCCGTAAAAAAAGACGACCTAAAAGAGGCAAGCAGGCAACATCCCGTAAGGCTTAGACTTATCGGAGAGATTGCTGCCGGCGCGGATAATGAGCAAAATCTGCAATCGGGCGAAGCGATAAGCATTATGACCGGCGCGGCTATCCCGCCGGGGGCTGATTCTGTGACGCCTATTGAACATACTGACTTAGAAGGTGATTACGTAAATTTTTATTTAGAGCCAAAATCAGGCGAGCATATTAGGCTGGCCGGAGATGATATAAGCCGGGGGAAACGGGTATTAAATAAGGGCGCTCAGCTATCGGCGGCACATATCGGCCTGCTTGCCGCCTGTGGTAAAAGGAAAGTTCCGGTCATAAAACAACCGCTTGTAGGTATAATAGCTACAGGAGATGAGTTGACAGAGCCGGGTGCTCCGCTAAAGACCAACAGGATATATAATAGCAACAGCTACAGCCTTATAGCTCAGACTATGAGCGCCGGCGCTAAACCGGTATATTTGGGAATAGCGTCGGATAATAAAGAGGGACTGGCCGGAATAATTAATAAAAGCCGTGATTGCCAGATACTTCTTACCTCCGGCGGCGTTTCCATGGGGAAATATGATTTGGTGCAGGAGGCGCTTTGCAGTTTGGGTTTTAGGCGTATATTTTGGAAAGTGGCCATAAAACCAGGTATGCCTACTTTGTTTGGTCTGTGGGAAAATAGACTGGTTTTCGGTCTACCCGGGAATCCGGTTGCCAGTATGGTTACTTTTGAACACTTTATCCGTCCGTTGATTTATAAAATGCTGGGCAGGAAAGATACAACAGATGTTTTTGTACAGGCAATAGCAACGGAAGATATCAAGAATAAACCGGGGCGCCGCAAATATTTACGGGTTCAGCTTGAATACAAAAAAGGAAATTATTATGCCAGCGCGACAGGAGCGCAAGGCTCGGGAATGTTGTCTTCTATGTTGGGGGCGGATGGTCTTATGATTATACCTGAAAACGTGGAATATATCATGGCCGGCCAAGAAGTTAAGGTGCGATTACTTTGTAAAACAGTTACTGGCGGCGGGGGTATTATATAGTGGGCGACATACCGGTTATTTCTATAATCGGATATTCAAACAGCGGTAAAACGCAACTGATAGAAGGTATTATACCGAAGCTAAAGGAGCGCGGCTATAAAATAGCGGTGGCAAAGCATAGCGCACATGGATTCTGTATTGATACGCCAAAAAAAGATACTTGGCGCTATGCTCAGGCACAAGCCGATATTGTGCTTATTTCTTCAGCAAAAAAGTGGGCGGTTATTAATAATACCAAGCAGGAATTATCATTAAAAGATATACAAAAGCTGGCAGATGGAACGGATATTATCTTAACCGAGGGGTATTCCAATAAAGGCGCTCCAAAGATAGGGGTGTTACCTGTAGGTATTAGTCAGAATCAATTTAACCGGCAGGATTTAATCGCCTTGATAGGTGATGAGATTATTAATAATAACCATAATATCCCATATTTTAGTCGGGATAATTTTATTGCAATAAGCGATTTTATCGAGCAAAAATTTCTAACCCAAACAAAAAAAGGGGGGGGAGGGAAACAATGATTGCCGTTAATTTGTTAAAAAAATCTCCATTATTCCAATCGCTGGACCAACATGAGTTGGAGCGCCTGTCCAGTGTAATGAAAACAGAGAATTATCGCCATGGCGATGTTATTTTTGATCAGGGGCAAAAGGGGGGAAAGCTATACCTTATAAAAAGCGGACGAGTTGAAGTCACGCTGCCTCTCAGTCGCTACGACAGCCGTGAGGAAAAGGTGGCGGTTGTTAGGGAAGGGGAATATTTTGGCGAATTGTCGTTTTTCGATGGCAGGGAGCATTCCGCCCGGGTTACTGCGCTTGAGGATTTACAATTGTTCGTGCTTACCCGTGAAGACTATCATACTATAATTTCATCTGATTTAGAACAAGGCGCAGAGATACAGCGTAAGATTATTCTCACTGTAGTCAACATGTTAAGAACAATGAATAAACGCTATTCATACCGGCCATTTATTGAATAACTCATGTTGCGCAAAAAAAATAATCTGAGCCATTGGAACCTCTTTTAAAAACCACCAAGATGTCATTCCAGCAGTGACTTTAAAGTGGGGATGTAATTTTAACTGTTTGAAAAACAAGGTTATTGATAAAGGCATTTGGAAATGACCGTTGTTAGGTAAGAACCTTATTGTATACCAAAATTAAAATTAAATACGTTATCAGCTTCCAAAATTAATGGGATGGATAGGATTAAATTGTGAAGGCAAGAGATTTTGTAAGGTTTTTAGTAGGAATGTTGTTGGCGCTATTCTTAATAGCGCTTGGAATTGCCGGGCTAGGTCCTGATAAAAGCGCTCAAATACATGTTGCGGCAGTAATATTTATTGCGGGGGGGGCATTTTTATCTTTGCGAATTGCCTATCGCTTGATAAAAAAATTAATTAATAAAAATTAGTAAAAAATAAATCTTTTTTTATTTTAATACTTCGGATTTTAAAAACATATTAACTTATATTTTAAAGCTAGCCCCCGCTCTTGACCAAAAAGGTTCACCAAACCGTTGGTCAGTAGACGGCGGTTAAACAGACACAATATAGGCATATGCTAAAATTGCATGAACATGTCTATATTCATTAATTTTTGAGAAAAAGGGAGAATCTAAAGTGGCTGCTTATTTGGGACAAAAAATAAAACATCTTAGGAAAAACAAGGGATTAACCCAATTTGACTTGGAAAAGAAGACCGGAATTAAAAGAGAGTATTTATCCAAAATAGAAAATAATGAATTAAATAATCCAACCTTTTCCACCTTGCTTAAGATTTGCGATGGTATTGGTATTCCTATTACCGAATTACTTTCTGGAGATGATGAACTTCCTGTGCGTAAAGAACCGCTGATAAAAATTTTTTCAGGCAAAGAAAGCGAAGAGGAATTAGCTGAAAAGATTGAGGGTAAAGAATTTGTAGCTATACCGATAATAAGCGCTGAGTTTGCGGCTAGTAATCCCAAATATATTAGTCAGAATGATATAATAGATTATGCCATAATAAGCGGAAATTTTTTAGAATCACAATACGATCAGCACCGTTATCGTTGTGTATCCGTTGAGACTGATGATTTAAGTATGTACCCGCAAATTGAACCTAAGGGCGTAGTCTGCATTGATTCATATCAAAATAATGCTGAAGAACTGGACGGGAAAATAGTTGCCCTGAAAAACAATGACGGTATCTGTTCTGTTAGATATCTAAAAAGTGAAAAGAAATATTTATTGGGTATGCCGGAGAATATCAAAGAATATGTACCGCTAATCTTTTCCGCTAATAAGCAAAATTATATTTTAGGCAAGGTAATCTGGTACCAAAGCGTAAAAAGTATTTAGCCGGCTCATTCAAGCCGCAGCATACGAAGCAAAAAAAGGCAGGGCTTGTCCCAATACTGTTGACTTAAGTTACGGCATCATCATCGTAAGAACACAACCGTAGGGTGGATTAAGGGGGGCTAATATAATAAATATTCTTACATCAGTTAAATACAATAAAACTACATAATGATGACCCCGAATCCACCGCCATTGCTCTCCGCCAGGCATCAATGCTGTTAACTTAATGGCATAATATAGCAAAAAGGCCTTTTTGGTCTGTCATTCTGAGGCTGAAAGCCTAAGAATCTCTCAGCCTACGGGGACAGATTCTTCACTCCGTTTCGTTTTGTTTAAGAATGACAGTTCTCTTAATTCAACAGCATTGGGCTTGCCCTCTCCCACATAAATGAGCTTAAGACAAACGTGAGAAGACAGATGAATAATTGTTGTAAAGCTTTATTGGTCGGGCTGGCAGAAGAGAGGGACTATTTTGTATTTATTAAGAATATTCCAAATTTATCTGTAACATTTTCTAATCGCATAAGGCAAAACGAAGCTGAAAACAGCCAGCTTATTATCCTGGCGGCGGCAAGTAGCGCTATTATTATTAAATGGCTGAAACAAATACGCTCTCATCAGAATCTTTCTTTAATTCCAATATTCGCCATAACCTCAAATGATAATTTAGGGTATTATCGTCTTTTGGCTGATGAGACCGCCCTCTTGCCGCTTTCTGCCGCCGAAATTCAGGATAAAATCAATTCTTTGTTGAAATTATATGCACAAACAAATAATTTCATGCCGCTAGCCGATACATTCAGCCTAAAAGAAAAACAATTAACGAATTTTTTGCGTTATTTATTAACTCGCCCCAATAATTCTTTTATTCCTCAAAGACTTATATCTGCTAAGCAAGCTTATGTCTATCCTCGGCTAGCTGTTTTTTTAGATGTTTCCCCGGGAGAAGAGTTTACTTGGATTAATGAATTGGAACAACTGGAGCTGATTAAAGGATATGCGCATGATCGGCTCCATGTTTGTCCTACTTGCGATTATTATCAGCTTAATTTTAGGGAGGTTTGTCCAAAGTGCCGGCTGCCGCATATAAACCGTCAAAGAAATCTTCATCATTATGCCTGTGCCTGTATTGCTCCAGAGAATGATTTTTTATATGAAAACCGGCTTGTCTGCCCTAAATGCAGAAGACGTCTGCGGCATATTGGCGTGGATTATGAAAGACCCTCGGAGGACTTTTATTGTCAAAGCTGCAATAATATCTTTGCCGAACCAATAGTAAATTGTTTGTGTATTAATTGCGGAGAGGTATTTTTACCAAAAGACGCCGGTTTGGTTACAATAAAGGAATATATACTAAGCCCGCTTGGTAAAAAAACAGCTCTAACGGGCGTCGTCCTGCCGCAAATATCCAACAGCCTGTCTAGTCAGACATGCGATAGGATTATAAGTTACCCACTGTTTGAGAAAATCTTTAATTTACAGCTAGATATTTGTAAACGTCTAAATCGTTCGTTGTGTGTAATCAGTTTTCAGATAAACACAAAACAAGATAATAAATCGGATTCAGTTGGAAAATCCCTAGCCGGACTATTACTTAAAAGCATAAGAAACAGCGACTTAATAAGCAGTCTATCTGATGAAAAAGTCTTAATACTTTCACCTGAAACCGATTATAACACAGCGCTACAGGTTACTTTGCGTATTACTAATCAGCTGAAAAATTATTATGATGATAATAAACATCAAATTCTAACAGCGATTGCACAAGCTCCCAAAGAAGGTAATAGACTTGACTCTATAATTGATAAACTTATTTGTAAAGGATAAAACCTTGGGGGAAACCCTTCTTGAAAGAAGGGTTATCCCCCCAAACCCCCTTCCTAAGAACTTTAATTCAAGGAATTTGGCTGGCGGCACAATAATACCGGCTATAAATATTGTTGCAAGATAAGATGTGCCGCCAACCAAATTCCTTTAGATTGAAAGTTTTTGGGAGGAGTTTTAAGAACACTTTTTTCAAAAAAGGTTCCTCATGGTTTTGCCTTTTACAAATAAATTAAATCAATTATATCGAACTCATGTTAAACATAATAATTCCGACAGCGCATTAATGACTTCCTCTGTACTGATTTGCTGCATACAAAATCTGGCTTGACATTTGTCGTACAGCAGGTCTATGCA
This sequence comes from bacterium, assembly GCA_024276125.1. Classification (GTDB taxonomy): domain Bacteria; phylum SZUA-182; class SZUA-182; order SZUA-191; family JAJRXT01; genus JAJRXT01. The sequence continues at coordinate 24,073 of JAJRXT010000092.1, read as the reverse complement.
GGGTTGACACTTTAACCCCTTGTACAGGTTGATGTGTTCTTTATGACCCCAAACTTCAGGAGTGGATGCCCCGAATAAAACCACGCCTGTTGTGCCGAAGGCGCTGGCTGCATGATTAAATACCGAATCTATACCCAAAAAATAATCGCTATGCTTTACTAATGCCATGGCATAAGCTATGTTTGTCTTACCCAGCATATTTATAGCGCCTGCAATATGGGTTTCATTTTGGCTGCCAAGTTGTAATACTTTGTACCCTTTATTACCCAACCAGTCAACTATCTTTATCCAGCGTTCAGGATACCATTGTTTGTTCTTGGAACAAATTGCTTCGGCATGAAAAGCAATTACAGGGCGTCCGATTTTATCTATAAATAATTCGGCATTCTTATCATCTTTGGGTGAAAGATTAATTTTAATTTTATGGGTAACCGGTTTGATACCGATCATTTGAGCGATATGTTCTATAGCATGTTTGGCGGGGTATTTTAATGAAGGACGCAGCGAACCGTAGCAGGGATAAAATATGGCTTTTTCATGAGATAAATCATTGGTTATTTCTTTAAGCTTATTATCTGAATAGTCAAATAATTCCTGATAGGAATTTATAAAACGGTAGATACAAGGATTACCGGCTAACAGCTCACGATATATAGGCAGATCATTACAATAAATTAAGGCGTCAGGGTATGTTTTTTTTATTGCGTATAAGGCGGGTGTTGATAATAAAACATCTCCCAACCCTCCCCAAGGCTGGAAATAAATAATTTTGGGTATAGACATTATATCCAACTAATCTTATATACCGGTAGTTTAGGCATATTCCAAGTTTAAAACTCCTTCAAGAATATGGCTGTCATCAACGATTGGCTCTCCATGTTTTCTTTGACTTTCAAGGTAGGCCATAATAGCTTCTTCCGCCATTATATGTGCCTCATTCATATCCTTTCCGTAAGTAACACAACCTGGCAGATAAGGGACCAAAACCGTATATCCACCCTCCGGCTCTTCTCGCAACATAATTCGATAAGTTAACCGACTCATTTTTTCCTCTATTTACTATTTATTTGCACCATGCTCACCATATAAGCATAGTCGCATAATTAGCTATAATGTTTTTAGTGGGGGGGCAGATTAAAAAATTTGACATCGTAAGCCTAGTTGTCGGATTTTGAGAATCCGACAACACAAGTTATAGATATTTATGCAATTATGCTTAATTAAGGAACTGTCACGGAATAAGTTCCTTAATTATAACATATCCTTCCAAGGGGAGAGAAAATTCTATCGGCAGCCGATTTTAATGTACGCGTTCACTTTTAGGTTTTGGTTGAGTTTTGGGAAGGGGGATGTCGCCGTATTGCAATTCGTATCTTTCTATATTTTCTTTTAAGGCCAGAAAAATTGCTTTGGCGTCTTGCGGGTTGGTAATCACCCTGGACTGAATCCTTATCTTACCGGTAGGCAGACCTAAGCCTAAATCAATAATAAATTCTTTTCTGGAATGAATAATAAATGCCTGATTTACATAAACCCCCGCTTCAATATCCTTATTTATTTCAATGGCGACCTGGGGTAATTTTTTATTTTCCTTTTCCTTAGACAATAGCATTGCTCCTTAATTCTATATTTTGGTATTTACTTGAACCCAATACATATATTAGATTAATATTTTACTTTACGCAAGAAAAATTTATCTTTTTAGGCTATAGGCATGTTCATACACTTTTTGTGTAAGTTTTCTATACCTGCCACCCTTGGGTCATTGCCAATGCTATTGACTTAAGATTACTATCATGTTTATGTTTCAGGAGGTTTTATCCTGAACGAAAAGACTGTGCCTTAATTGCTTATAAGCTGAAAATTGTCCTCAATCTGTCATTCCTGCAAAGACAGGAACCCAGTCTTTTAAAGTAACTTATGGATTCTAGTTTTCACGGGGATAACAGGAAAAAAGCAAGTTTTCTAATTATGATACAGCCTCAAAGCGCAAAGTCTACCTGCATATGCTGGCAAATTCTTCGGCTGAAAGCTGAAGAATGACAGGTAGTTGGGTAAAGAGGCTCATTTGAATTATCTGATGGATTTTAAATCCTTGCCAACCTTAAAATATGGAATTATTTTGGCAGGGATATCAATCTTTTCACCTGTTTTAGGGTTGCGTCCCATACGAGGCTTGGTTTGTTTAATCCTAAAACTGCCGAATCCCCTTATTTCTACTTTTTCACCCTTGGCTAAACTTTGAGAAATACCATCAAACACTGTATTTATAATTAAGGCCGCTTCTTTTCGGGGCAGCTCTAATTCTTTAGCTAATTGAGAAATTAACTCAATTTTTATCATAAAATTTATTGCTCCATATTAACCGTCATTTTAAGGTGAGTTATTAAATTAAATGGCTACTTTAGTTAACTCCGAAAATAATTACATTCTGTAATTCTGAGGCCGGAGAATCTGCTCGCATACGTAGGCAGATTCTTCACTCCACTTTGTTTCATTCAGAATGACAGCTAATAAAATTAAACAGCTTTGGTTTCACAAGAGAACTCAATAGCCATTTTAAATTACTCCTTGCTCCGCTATTTTATTATTTAAAAGTCTTGCGCCGTTGTTTTTTGGCAAGATACATTCCCAAATCCCTGTTAATTTTTCGATATCTTTTAACTCGCCCAGCGCCCAAAAGCACCCGCCGCCGCCGGCGCCGGCAAATCTGGCTGCACACCCTGCCTGATTTGCAGTATGAAGCAGTTTTTTGGTTAATGGAATCATACACTCGGGAGTTATTTGCATCCTGATTCTCATCTCTTTTCTTAGTGCGCTTATCGCTTTACCCCAATTCTTATGCTTTATGGAATCCGCAAATTCATCAACATGCTGGATTAATTCCACCCATTTATCTCTATTTTTTGCGCTGTGAAAATTGGCAGTCCATTTCAAATTGATTTCAACGGAATTATGCACCTCGCCGCTATAGGCAATCAGCAGATGCGGCGACAGTTCATTACATCCCGCATTATCGAGTAATTTAACTCGATTAAAAGGCTCGTTCGGCAAAGAATATTTCCATATCCACTGATTAACGCCGCCGTAACATGCAGCTAAGTGATCCTGCATACCGCAAAAACTTACGCCCACGCTATCCTCTAAGTAATAGGCTAAGTGTACCATCTGTTTTTTGCTTAATTTTTGCTCTCCAATTCCATCCAAAGTCTTTGACAAAGCATAAATAAGGGCTATACCTGCTGCGCTGGAGCCTCCCAGAGCGCTTTTTAAGGGCGAAGTAGATGATATAACAACTTCTACCCCATGAACATTAAAAAAACTTAATATGGCAAAAAAATATCCCAGCGGAGTGTCAAAAGGCGCTTGCCCAAATTGATATTCCTCTTTAGCAAAACCACAGCTTGTTACCTTTACCATATTTAGTTTATATGCCCTAAGGCTAATGTAAGTACGCATATCAACTGCGAAATTAACCGTTGAGGGAGTAAATTGCTGCAAGGTGAGGGCAATTGCTTTTATATCCAATGTACCGCCGCAGTCTATTCTGGCGGGCGCTGATGTTTCACAAGTTTTTTTTTCTAAGACTTCCCCTAAAAAAATTGATTTGTTGTGTTCTATAAGCATAATTTAATATATCACCTGTAAGAATGCTGCAAAATGTCAGATTTCCGCTAAAAACATTCGGTAGTAAGAGGTGGTTTTGCAAAAGCCTCTAACCTTAGATAAGAACAATTATCTTAACTTATTAGAAAATAATAATTCTGCGCCTACTTTGTCAAACAAAAAATCTTTATTTACCAACAAATCTGCAGACAAAGATATTACTTGCTTACATTCTGCTTAAGATATTCCAGGATAAGCAAGCTGTCTGTTTTCTTTAATAGAGTCGGATTTATTTTTTGCATGCGATCCACAATAGCAGTCCATTCTCTGGGGCTGCGGGGTTCTTTATAAATCCTTTCAGAGAAGTGGCAGATAGAGCATTTTTGGGCTACCAATTGTTTTATATATATTTTTTCGGCTTCTTTTTTAGCATCGCAACCAAGAAAAAACACCATCATGAACATCGAAACTACGATTAAAGATAGTTTGTAGTATATCATAAGATTCCCTCGCTTTATTTTATGATTATCCTTACTTTTTGCACTATCTTTAATTTATAGCAAGTATTATGCCTATATCTCAAGCTATCTCTAGCATAACAGCTACATGCTAAATAGTTCTGTTTTTTCAGGCAATAAAATTAGTAAGCATTCATTACTTTATAACTTTTAATCCGGTAATTTATATGGTGTAGCTGCCATATTGATAGAACAAACAATGGTCTTACTGCCATAAGATGCGAATATACTCTATCTGCTTATTTACCCTGCATGCAGGAAATAAATTTGGCAATAGAGCGATCATAGGTTTTTTCAGCCTCAGGTGAAAATAAGCAGCCGGGTAATTGACCTAAGCTCTTATGATATGCTATACATTGACAGCAATTCCCCTTACGCTCACAGGGTTCATATGTACAGGTACAAGAGTCGGTGTTACCTTTATTGTCACATCCCATTATCAAAACTCCGTTTTTTTTAAATTTATGTTTCGGGACATTTCACCCCGAAACACCTAGCGGCGAGCATTAGTTTCGGGAGAAGACATCCCGAAACATAAACATAACTGGGACTCAGGGACGAGCCCGAGTACCATTATTAAAAACAGCCTAATTGGCATTTTACTATTTTTATTTTCAATTGATTTAATGATTCCCCCATACGGGCGTGAGATATACCGTACAATTGGGCCAGCTCAAAGGCTTTAGCACAGGAGATTTTGCCTTGGGGCGCATTTTGTTTTATTTGTTCTTTTATTTTTTCCCTATCCAGGTGATTTTCCCGCAGGCAATTTATTATGGACTGCTTAATTTTTTCCGCCTCGCCTTGGCCATAAGGTTTTTGCGGCAGGCCTATTTTCAGATTATCCTGCGTATTTCGCGGCAGTATATGAAGATGCACATGATCGACTACCTGCCCTGCCGCCCTGCCATTATTTAAAAATAAATTAAAACCATCCGCATCCATAGCCTTAGTAATTACCGGCGCCAATTTTTTAGCGGTACTCATGGTTTTATTAAAGATAGCATCAGGCGTATTCATTACATCAGCATAGTGCGCTTTCGGTAAAATAAGAGTATGTCCGGCGCCTGCCGGATAAGCGTCCAAAAAAGCAATAGTATCCTCATCCTCATATATTTTATGGGAGGGGATTCCCCCGTTTATTATTTTACAGAATATACAGCTCATATCGCCTCTCCTTGTTATAAGCTATCGCTTATGTTTCGGGGCGTCTCACCCCGAAACACCTAGCTGTGAGCATTGGTTTCGGGATGAGACATCCCGAAACATAAACAAAAACATTGCCGTAGGGTGGATTAAGGGGCTTTATATAACAGACCTCCTTAATAAATTAAGGATAGTAAATTACACAAGGATTACCCCGAATCCACCGCAATTGCAATTGGTTATAAGATAGTATGGTGGAACCGCAACTATGAAAAAATGTAGGCTTAACATCTTTTTTTAGTCTAATTTCCAATACGAGCTTGTTCCACCCTACTACTAATTTGTTAACTTTTAACCCGCCAAATGGTTCCCCCCGCGCGGTCTTCTAGTATAATACCTAATGTGTCTAATTTTTTTCTAACCGCATCGGCGGTAACCCAATCTTTATTTTCTCTCGCTTTGTTCCGCTTATCAAGCAGTGAATTTATTTCTTCTTCTGGAATTGGCAATACCGCTTTTTTTTCTTCAAATAACCCCAAGATTTTACCTAATTTCTTCAGTATGTCGATAGCTTCCTTTAATAATGTATTCTTATCAACCAATGGATTAGTTTTCGATACATTAAACCTATTTATCTGAGTACGCAGTTTATTTAGATACCCTATGGCTTCAGCAGTATTAAAATCATCATCCATAGCAACTTCAAAATTTTTCCTGCAACCCTCTATTTGCTTAAGGAAATTCTTTTCATTGCTAAAATCAGGGGTATGCCAATCTGATTCATCATCCGATTTTTCCCCGCGAAGATTTTTAATCGTATACTCTACTTCAGAAAGCGGAGTTATTGAAACTGATTCTAATTGGCGTTTAAGGGTATTCATAAGTATACAGAAACCTTCCAAATTTTTTCTGGCTTCCTCCAACCTGGCATCCGAAAAATCTATCGGATTACGATAATGCGTAGACAGCAAAAAAAAGCGCACTACCTCTGCCGGATATTTTTTAAGTATATCTTTAATGGTAAAAAAATTACCCAAAGACTTACTCATTTTTTCCTTATCCACCTGCACAAAGCCATTATGCAGCCAGTATTTAACAAAGGGCTTGCCGGTGGCCGCTTCAGATTGGGCTATTTCATTTTCATGATGCGGGAATATCAAATCCTTACCACCGCCGTGAATATCAAAACTCTCCCCCAAATAAGACATACTCATAGCCGAGCATTCAATATGCCAGCCAGGGCGTCCCTTACCCCACGGGCTGTCCCACGAGGGTTCCCCCGGTTTTGAGGATTTCCATAGCGCAAAATCCAGCGGGTCGCGCTTGCGCTCATCCACTGCAATGCGCGCGCCGGACAACATATCATCCGGCCTGCGTCCGGAAAGCTTACCGTAGCCTTCAAATTTGCGCACCTCAAAATATACGTCGCCGTCTACCTCATAGGCATACCCCTTATCAATCAACTGGCTGACCAAACCGACTATATCCTTTTTTATATGCTCAGTAGCTTTGGGTTCCATATCCGCTTTTTTTATGCCAAGCGCTGCCATATCCTTATAGTATTCTACTATATATTTTCCCACCAAATCATACCAAGGGATATTTAATTCATTTGAGCGCTCTATAATCTTATCGTCAATATCTGTAATATTGCGTACATACTTTACATCATATCCCTTATATTTCAAATAGTTTCGTATAATATCAAAGGTAAGAGCGCCGCGGGCATGCCCTATATGACAATCATCATATACAGTAACCCCGCACACATACATATTAACCTTTTTACCGTCTTTATTAAGCGGTATAAATTCCTCTTTTTTTCCAGTCAGCGTATTATATACTTTCAAAGACATAAAAAAATTCCTTGTATATCTAATAAAACTTAATTGTTTTATTGTCATTCTGAGGCCGGAGGCCGAAGAATCTCTCAGCCTACGAGGGCAGATTCTTCACTCCACTTCGTTTCATTCAGAATGACAAACACAAACAACACAAGAGCGGGTTTAAAAACCCGCTACTACGTTTAACTAAACCAGTACCCTTTGCGGTTTAAAAGCTATTCGGAATGGTTCATTAGAGTCCGTATCATTAAAATCCAGGCAGGCCTCTCCAATTGCCAGCAGCCGGTTATCTGTATCATATAAGCGAATCTTGCTTTTACTTGCAATAGCTGCCGGCGTTTTGCTTAATATACCGCCTACTTTAACCGCAGCCCCCAAAGATATACGCCGGACTGATTCCCTGTCTACAATAACAGCCGGCAGGTGAGACAGCATTTGATCCAGTGTGTATAATTTTTCGGACAGCCGTCCTTCTTTATTTAAGACGATTAGCTCATCAATTGAGATCGCCTCGCTAAGCTTAAATTGTCAGCATCTGGTGCGTATCAACTTGTGTAAATGTGCGCCGCATCCCAAAACCTCGCCCAAATCAGCGCATAAAGTGCGCATATAAGTGCCCTTGGAACAGGTTGCGATTAGATTCACAAACGGCAGCTCAATGGATTCCAATGTTAGATTATAAATAGTTACCTTCCTCGGCTCGCGCTTAACCCACTTACCCTCTCGCGCCAATTCATATAATCTCCTGCCATTATGTTTGCACGCCGAATACATTGGCGGGATTTGTTCTATTTCACCTGTAAATTGTTTTAGCGCTTCTTTTATAGCCTGCGGGCTGATATTTGTATAATCCTTTGTTTCAAGCAGTTTGCCCTTGGCGTCCTGCGTATCGGTGGTTTCGCCCAATTTAGCAGCTAAATGGTATTCCTTATCCGCTTCCAATAAGTATTGAGACATGCGGGTGGCTTTTCCTAAGCACAGGGGTAATACGCCTGAAGCAGCCGGATCAAGCGTACCGGTGTGCCCTACTTTTTTTATTCTAAGTAAATTGCGCACTTTTTGTACCACATCATGCGAGGTAAAACCGGGTGATTTGTTTATATTAAGCGCGCCGTACAAGTTGTTTTTCATTCATATACTCCAAAAATGACATTATATTTATGCAATAGCGGGGGTCGTCCCTCAATGTTGTTGATTGAAGGTAATTGTCGTTGAAAAAACTTTTCTTAACCGTCATTCTTAAGGCCGAAGGCTGAAGAATCTACTCGCATACGCAAAGCAGATTCTTCACTACGCTTCGTTTCGTTCAGAATGACGGCTATAAACGAATACCTTAGCTAATATCTGCGGGCAGGTCCTTGACTTATTTCCTTTAGGCGATTAAAATCAATAATTGTAATTTCGTTTCCATTAACCTTTATTAATTCGGCTTTTTTAAATTTAGCTAGTGTTCTGGATAAAGTTTCGCTTACGGTTCCGATTCTCGCCGCTATGTGCGTTTTACTGGCATCTAACTTTATCTGTATTTCCTGCTGATTTTGACGCCCTGAATTTACAGCCTCATCCACCAAAAATTTAGCCAGCAGGGCAGATACGTTGCGCAAGGACAGCTCCTCTATCAAGCGATTGAATTTCCTCAATAATTTAGACATTGTAGCCAGCATATTAAGGCTTAAGGTGGGATTATCTTTAATTAATCGCAAAAAGCTGTCTTTGGGCAGGTAGATTAGTTTACTGGAAATAATGGTCTGCGCAAAGGCTGGATAACGTCCGCCGGAAAACATTACCGCCTCAGCAAAAGTCTCTCCCGGGCTTACAATATTTAAAATCTGTTCCTTACCCTCAGACGATATTTTATAAAGCTTTACTTGTCCTTTTACAATTATATAAAAACCGACAGCTTCCCTTCCCTCGATGAAAATGGTCTGGTTTTTATCGTAGCGCCGAACCAAGGCAATCTTTGCGATTTTTTCTAATTCATTCTCCGTTAAACCGGAAAAAAGAAAAGAAGCTTTTAATTCATGCTTTATATCCATTACAAATTCATACCATTTTTAGGCGCAACAAACAAGCCCAATTTCAGGCAAATTATTGCAAGACACATAATAAATTGATTTTATCTTTATTATCTTGTAAAATGTTGTTGGTTTTAAATTATATCTTTCGGGGCGTCTCACCCCTCAGACGTTTCGGCAAATGAGATGCCAAACACAGGTTTTTTTATAGCCGTCATTCTGAAGAAAGCGAAGCCGACCGAAGAATCTACTCACATATAAAAGCAGATTCTTCGGCCTACGGCCTCAGAATGACAAACATAAAACCTATTATAGAAACATAAAATCGGCATTATTCATTGTCATTATAACATGGTATCAAGTAAAATGAAATTCAGCGTATATGATTATTATCCAATTGCTATGGCCGAAAAAGAAGGCGCAGGTACGGCTTATGAATATTATGTAAAAGCCCGTCTCTTAAGACAGGTTATACCGGCGGCAAGTCCTCCCCGGCGGATATTGGTTGCCGGACTGCCTGAAAAATATGGATTTAGTATGGATTTTGCCATACTGGCTTGCAGCCTTAATGCGGAAATTTTGTTTTTAGACGAACGAGCAGAGCGTTTAAACGTATTTGCCTAAATATATGATGAGTTAAACCAACAGGGTTTAATCTCGCTTAACCGCATTAGATATCGGGTGGTTGAAAGCTTGTGTAAATGGCAATTATCCGAACATTTTGATCTGCTGCTTTGCTGCGAAGTATTACAGCGTTTAAACCAGAAAGAGCAAACCGCTTATTTTTCACAAATAAACACATACGCTAAAAAAGCGGTTATATTCGCGCCTAATTCCGCAAACTCCCAGCATGCCGGCCTAAGCGGTCTTAAGACGGTATCCTTATCCTGTATACAGGATTTAACCAAAACAATCGGCGGTAAATTGATTAAATCCGGCTGGCTGGACGTACCCCCTTTCCCGCCCGGTCTTACGCGTTCTGATTCTAAAAGGGGAGACGCCCTAAGCAGTCCTTTCCAGAAATTTTTATTTTGGGGAGTAAACAGGTGGGCTGATGCCGAAGGGCTGATACCGCAAGGTATAAGAAAAAATCACGCCCACATTGCCTATGCCGCATTTAATACCGGAGCCCCTAATGCCGCAGAATAACCAGCACATCCGCCATACTTGGGTATATATATTTTTTACTACCCTGGCTTTATATGTTATGACTATGGCGCAGACTGTAATTTGGGGCGACAGCGCTGATATTGCCTTAAAGGTTCATAATTTGGTTTTGGACCCGGCGGCAGACGGGCATCCGCTTTATATATTATTGGGCAGGGTATTTTCGTGGCTGCCCGGAGAGCTGGCCGTAAATCTAAATTTTATGTCTGTATTTTTTGCCGCCTTAGCAGTAACATTTGTATACCTGATTGTAGAGAAAATCACCAAAAACCATATTCAGGGAATTATTGCGGCAGTATGTCTGACCTTATCGCACGCCTTTTGGCTGCATGCGTTAGTAACCGAGGTTTATGTATTAAACGCATTTTTTGTGACCTTAATTGTCTGGTTGATGCTTTGCTGGAAGGATAACGTAGAAGAATATAAATGGCTGTATGCTGCCAGTTTTGTTTTCGGGCTTTCGCTTAGTCATCATCTTATAATCGGTTTATGCGGATTTGGCGGCCTATATTTTATGATTGTCTATGGCGGCAAGCGCCTGCTCAATGCGCGCAGGATAGCCCTTATTGCTTTCTTTTTTCTGTTAGGCAGCAGCTTATACTGGGGATTGCTTTTGCGCTGGTTTTTGCTGATGCCCCAAAAAACGGCGGAAATTGTAGATATTGCAACCGGTAGAGGTCACAAGCAGTACATGCTTCATACGACTATATTTAGGGTACTAAAAAACATAGGTCTATATATAGCGTTATTGTTTTACCAGTTTCCTTTAGCAGGCTTTATCTTGGGAATATTAGGTATTATAGGCTTAATGAAAAAAGACGCTCGTTTGGGTTGGTTTTTTCTTTTGCTAATTGGCGTTAATTCATTATTTTTTATTTTCAGCGCTCACTTACAATATAATTATCAATTCATTATACAGGATTACATGCTGTTTTCGATTTTAATCGGTTATGGCAGTAGCTCTGTTTTGTATTGGATGAAAAATAATTTATTTAACCGGACGCCCAATAATCTGGCCAATATGCTGCTTTTGGGATGTATTTGCGTATTTCCTATTATCACCTATAAAATTACCCCGCCCTTATCCAAAAAATTGGGGCTTACATTAGCGCCGACTCGCCCCCTGCCGTATAGAAACAATGAAACCTACTTTTTAGACCCTCCCAAAACAGGCTATACGGGACCCGAAGAATATGCCTTTCGTACTTTTAGTTTATTAAAGCCGGATGCTATTATAATAGCTGATTTTACACCGGCTGCCGTTTTGGAATATTATCAACAAATTATGGGTATGCGTCCTGATGTAAAACTGGTATATCTACAAAAAGCGGGCGATCCAAAAGATAATAATGAATTAAAACCCTTTGTAGATAAATTCTATGGTAAAAGACCCATATATCTGGGAGACTTTATACCGGATAATATGAGATATTACTATAATGCCGGCAAACTGCTGACCGAATATAATCTTATTGCGCTTAAACCGATTTATTTGGTAGAAAAACAAAAAAATAGGTTTTAAACTCAACGCCGTTGAGTTTAAAGCATTGTCATTCTGAACGAAACGGAGTGGAGTGAAGAATCTGTTCTCGTATGCGAGTAGATTCTTCGGCTTCCAGCCTCAGAATGACAGCTAAGAAAATTTTTTTAAGCACAAAATCTCCTTAAGTCAACGGCGTTGGGTTTTAAACCTATCCCATACAAGGCAATAAAATCAATAACTTTTACGTCGGATTTAAGGTTGTTATATAAATATCGAAAGTAAATTTTAAGGAATATATATATGCAAAAACGCCTGCCTTCATGGGTAATAAACAAATGTAGCCATAATTCGGATGTATTAAATCTAAAAGCCAGCTTAAGAAAACAAAATTTAAATACAGTATGTGAATCTGCGCGTTGCCCTAATCAGGCTAAGTGCTTTTCACAAAAACGGGTTACTTTTTTAATTATGGGCTCGCGTTGTACCAGATGCTGCCGGTTTTGTGCTGTAGAAAAAGGCAAACCATTTGCTTTAGATGAAAAAGAACCTTCTAAAATTGCCGATTTTTGTTCACGTCTTGATTTAAAACATGCGGTTATTACTTCTGTTACGCGGGACGATCTGCCGGATGGGGGAGCTGCACATTTTGCCAAGGCAATTTGCGCTATAAAAAAACATTGCCCTAAAATTATGATAGAGGCGCTTACCCCTGATTTTCAAGGCAATCCAAGGGCGCTGGATAAAGTTTTGCAGGCGGCGCCTGATGTGTGGAGCCATAATATGGAAACTGTAAGGGAGCTTTATTTTGCGGTAAGAACAAGAGCAGATTATTATCGCTCTTTGAATATACTTTCCTGGATAAAAAATCATAGTGATAATATATACACCAAATCCGGTTTTATGCTGGGTTTAGGGGAAAAGCAAGAGCAAATAATAAGGCTAATGCAGGATTTACGCAGGGTTGATTGTGATTTTTTAACAATAGGGCAATATTTACAGCCAACCAGAACCAGCCTGCCGGTAACAGAATATGTATTGCCTAAAAAATTTGAAGAATATAAGCAGACAGCCTACCAAATGGGTTTTAAAGACGTAATGTCCAAACCGCTAGCCAGAACCTCATACCATAGCGCATTACAGTTTGAGCATGCAGAGAAAACAGCAATAGGCTAAACCAAATAAATTCGGGAATTACTCCGAAACCTATCCTGCTTTTTTTGCTTGACCCCTAAGTTTAAGTTGAGACCGCTTCTTTGAGGATTCTGTCATCTCCAATCCACAAACAAATCCATAACCTTCACCACAAAAGTACAACTTAGGCATTAGCTAATGCCCTTGACCGCCGCCTCAGGCTCATAAACGGAGAAATTGAAGCTTGAAAAATATATGGAGGGAAAAAGAAAATGAGATTTGAGGTATATTGCGATGAAAGCCGCCCCGATTTATTGTCATCTAAAAAACCTCAAGCTCAGTATATGGTTATCGGCAGCTTGTGGCTTAAGTCCAATAACCGGGGGAAATTTAAAACCGCTATTCACCAATTACGGGACAAACACAAAGTGGGTGGTGAGTTTAAATGGCAGAAAGTCACTCCATCCCGTCTGGATTTTTATAAAGAATTGGTGGAGTTGTTTTGGAATCAAGGGGAGAATTTACGTTTTCGCTGCATTGTGGTTGAGCATAAAAAGGTAAATCTTGTCCACTATCATGATAATGACCAGGAGCTGGGGTTTTATAAGTTTTACTATCAAATGCTGCATCATTGGATTATGGATTTTAATGAATACTCGGTTTTTTGCGATTTTAAGAGCAACCGGCGACGAGATCGGTTAGAGGTTTTTAAACGCTGCCTTTCATATTCCAACCTTTCCTCATCAATAACCAATATTCAGGCAATCCGCTCTAAGGAATCGGTATTAATTCAATTAACCGACCTGTTGACCGGAATTGCAGCGGCAAGAATGAACAATTGTCTCAATGATAAAACAGCAAAGTGCAAATTGGTAAGTTATATTGAAGGAAAATTGGGACGACAAATTAAACATACTGTCAGGGCAGAACAAAAATTTAATGTTTTTGTAATTGATCTTAGCGGAGGGTGGTAAATGAAATATCCTTCGCTAGTTAAGTATAAAACAATAAATGATTACCAAAAACATTTTGAAAACATTTATTGTCGCACAACGATAGTAACTTTTGACAATATAGCAGTACGTTTTAAAAAAAGTGATTTTGCCCATTGCTTTTTTGAGTCTGTCAGGACAAAGGATGACACTTTCTCACAAAAACGAGCCGAGCGAATAGATTGGATTAAAAAAGCCTTAGAAGACCCGAATAGTGACAGATTTCAAGGCTGGGACAAAAAGCGTAAACGATATGACAAGTCTAGGCGTGTTGCAATTGTTATGGGAAATTATGTCGTAGTAATTAGATTGACTAATAAATACACGGCAAATTTTATTACCGCCTTTTTTGCCGAAACAAAAGCAAGACGCGGAATATTTTCTACAATAGATAAAATACGACTTGGCCATAAGTGGATATAAGAAAACCGCTGATTCGCCAGGCGGGCTCAGCGGTAAGCCTTTATAGGTTCTACTGCCACTGGCAGAGAACAACTAGTATACTATACTAATTTATATAAATTATACCGTTAGTTAATGGTTCAGTCAAGATGTTTTAGTAACTGTGTTATACTGTGTCTTCAATTGGTTAGCTGTGTGACACAAATTTATTTTATGCTTCAGGAGTAAGACAAACCTAAACATCGGTTCTTTATGCGCGCCCCATGCGGTTCAGCTCTTCTTCGTATAGTTTGCGGTACATAACATCCCATTCGCGGGTGCCTTCCATAATAGGACGCGAATAACTGGCCAGCTTCTGTCTTACATTTTTATCAAGCTGATCATCAAGCATTAGCTCATCATTAATAATATTAAAAATTTCCAGCCGCACATCATTGTCGTCTTTAAAAAAACCGATTCCCTCTTCGTCCATTAAACCATTCACAATCAAATGTGACAATTGTGTCATTTTCTCACGACTTAAGCGCATGGTAATAGTATCCTTATAAAATAATATTTCTTTCTCTAACCAGTTTAGCTTTTACCATATTAAACATACGATGGTACTCCACTCCGCCTCTTTGCACCTCTTCAGAATATTGCTCAAGTAGTTGACGCACCTCGTCATTTAATCGATCTTCTATCATCAAATCTTTGGTTATTATATCTATCACTATTGCGACAGCGGCTTCAGGCTCATCCACGTCAAGAAGATTTTTTTCAATTAATTGACCCACAATCCGCCCAGCAATATGTTCTATTTCACCACGTCTTAGTTTCATAATTATTCTCAAAGCTTATCATAAGTCCATAAGCATTACTTCCAGTACCAGTTGAGCGTTTGCATTGCGCCTAAGCTGCTTTTGCGCAGTTTGTATGCCGTTTAATTTTTGATGCACCTCATCCGGCGTATATCTTGCGGCCTGCCGCCTTAGCTCTTTTGCTTTATCCGCATTAATCAGTTGTTCATATTTATTGTTTTCCGTAAGAACTAGTAAGTCGCGATACCATAAAAGCAGCCACTTAAGCAGTCTTTCGGTTCGTTTGGCGTCTTTAGCCAATTCCTGCGCCCAATCCATTAATATGTCATCGGACAGAGGCATTTTAGACAATTTTTTATCTACCAGCTCCCGATGTTCGGTGATTAATTCATTTATATCAGTATTAACTATTTGCCCCATACTCCCTTGGCAAAATGATGTTATAAAATTTCCCTCTTCGGCATTTAATCCCTTGTCCTGCAATAAATCTTGTATATCTGCTCCGCTAAGCGTCCTAAAATTAAGGCGCTGACAGCGCGAGACTATAGTTGCCGGCAGGTTATAGGGCATTGCAGTAACCAAAATCAATAATGAATCAGCAGGCGGTTCTTCCAGAGTTTTAAGCAGGCAATTGGCTGCCGGCGCGTTCATTTTATCGGCCTCGTCAATTATTTGCACTTTAACCCGTCCCTCATATGCTTTGCTGACCAGCCTCTTTTTTAAACTGCGGATTTCGGCTATTTTTATATATTGTCCTTCCGGTCGTAAAACCCTTACATCCGCATGTTGTCCAAGCTCTATGTTATGACAGGCCGGACAGATAAGACAGGCATCAGCGCCGCCGTCTCGGCAATTAAGCGCTTGAGCTAATGATAGAGCGGTTGTTTTCTTACCTACTCCGTCAGGGCCTTCAAACAAATAGGCATGAGCTAAGCGTTTATGTGCAACCGCTTGTTTTAATATATCTACAGCCTGATTCTGTCCTTTTATCTGGGCAAGTTTCATGATGTATCGTACCTATCCTCGGGCGCAATCGCCGGTATCGCCTTGTATTTTAGATACGGCATGCGCAAGCGCCGGCATGACGGTCTCCAGTGATTATCCTACAGCTTTAGGGCTGCCGGGTAAGTTTATGATCAGGGTTTGTCCTCTTATACCGCTTATACCGCGGGAAAGCATAGCATATGGTGTATGCGCCAAACCGGCCATACGCATAGCCTCTGATATTCCCGGTATTTCTTTATCTATAATCGGCTTGGTTGCTTCAGGGGTTATATCGCGCGGGCTAAGCCCTGTACCGCCCGTGGTAATAATTATATCTAATTTTAAGTCATCCGCAAAATGTAGAAGCGTTTTTTTAATGTCATCTTTTTCATCGGCAACTATTTTATATGCGCTGATAACAAATTCAGACGACAAAAATATATTTTTAATAGCCTCTCCGCTTTTATCAGTACGCTTACCTGCGGCTCCGCTATCGCTTATGGTTAGGATACCCAATTTAAACTGATTTTGTTTGTTCATACTTAATAACTCAATTTTTGGATGCCCCAAAGCCGTTAATTTCAAATGTCAAAATCCAAATGACAAATGAATGTCAAATGTCAAAATAACAAAAGATGTCCTTATAGCGCTATTTGATTGTCATTACGTTTAATTAAGCGCCAAGTTATCATTGTTTTTACTGATTTTAATATATTTAACTCATGTTACGCAAACCCTGCTTTAAAATGTAGGGTGGGTCAAGCCCGTATTATGTATGAGCCTAAAAAAATATGCTGGACGTACGTATTTGATAGTTGCGGACCCACCGCATCTGCAAATTGTTCGCCGCTAGACGTGGTGGATTCGGGGTAATCTTTTAATAAGTTATTGTCCTTAATTTATATAAGAATACCTGTTAGATAAAACCCCTTAATCCACCCTACATATGGTGTCATCAGTTTTTTTGCGTAAGGTGACTTATTTATTTAAAAACAGACAAGAGGCACTGCATTTTTATAAGTTCATCGTATTTTTTTTAATCAAGCTGTTTTGTCATTTGGATTTTGGCATTCATTTGACATTTGAGCTTTGGAATTTGACATTCTACAAGCCATATTAGTCTATCTTTATTTTGTGCGTAAGGCGAGTTAACAAATTTGATACTTTCGTAAAAAAGTTATAAAGACGCAAATTTCGACTGAATTTTAACATTCACATTATACAAATGCAAGGTTTTAAATTACACCGTTCTACCATAGAACGGTGTAATCAGGTATCAAAAATAACGCTCTGTAGCCTTCTGCCAGCTTCCCTGCGCTTTTAAAATCATTTCAATACTCTCGCGTACAGCTCCCCTTCCTCCCTTATTTTCAGTAATATAATGTACCATTTGCTTTACTTCGGGATGCGCGTCAGCTACGGTTATTGATAAACCCACCCTTCTTAATATGGGCATGTCAATCAAATCATCGCCTATATAGGCTATTTGTTCGTCTTGTAATTGATATTTTAGCAAAATTTCCTCATAAACCGGCAGCTTTTTGAGCGCATTCTGACGTATTTCCGTAATTTCCAATTCCAAACTGCGCCTGGCTACTATACTGGATTGCCGTGCCGTAATAACCGTTGTTTTTATGCCGGCGCGATGAGCCAAGCGAATACCGAATCCGTCGCGTACGTCAAAATTCTTCATCTCTTGTCCGTCAGATGTATAAATAATACGTCCATCTGTCAAAACTCCGTCTATATCCATAATGAACATTTGAATATTTTTCGCCCGATCTTGTATTGATAACAATTTATGGTGCATTATTTTTATTCTCCTGTTATACAAGTAAACAGCCCTGATCTTGAACTAGGGCTTGATTTTTTACTTAAATTTGCTAAGATAACATAAGAAATTGATTTGTTATTGCAAAATATTATACTAAATATTGTTTAATTGCAAACGGCATAATTTCAAGGAGCAAACAATGACCAAAAGGGAACGCCTGCAAGCCTGTATAAATGGTCAGGAAGTAGACCGTCCGCCTATTTCTTTATGGCATCACTTTCCAGAGCTTGATAATAACCCTTATAAACTGGCTCAGGCTATTATACAATTCCAGAACCGCTATGATCTGGATTTTATAAAATTAATGCCCAATGGTCTTTATTCAGTATTCGATTGGGGAGTAAAAATAAAACCCCATGAAAAAAACGCCAGAACTGCCGAAGCAAGCTGCCATGCCATACATGAACCAACAGACTGGGAACTGTTAGAACCGCTTAATCCAACAGAAGGCGTGTTGGGAAATCAACTGGAATGTATAAAAATTTTAGCTGAGCAATTAAAGGGCGAAGTCCCCATGTTACAAACAATTTTTTCTCCCTTAACCACGGCCTCTAAAATGGCTGGGAATGAGGTATTGCTTGACCACCTGCAAAATTATCCTGAACAATTACACGCCGGATTAGAGGTAATCACCCAAACTAGTATTGATTTTACTCATCACTGTATAGAGTTAGGCGTTGACGGGATATTTTTTGCTACTAAGTGGGCAAGTTACACTCCATTGAGCGAGGAAAAATACCATGAGTTCGGCAAAGCCTACGATATGCGCATCTTAAATACCACAGAAGATAATACCAGCTTTAATATACTGCATATTCACGGTGAGGAGATAATGTTTGATTTATTGGTAGACTATCCGGTGCAGGCTATAAATTGGCATGATCGGCGCACCAGACCTACTTTAGGAGAGGCGGTAGCCAAATATGGCGGTTGTGTTGTCGGGGGTTTGGACCATGAGGAAACTATGACTCACGGCACTACAGCTCAAATAACTCAGCAGGTATTGGATGCAATAAAGCAGACTAGGGGGAAGCGGCTGATTATAGGACCCGGCTGCGTACTTAATCCAAACGTACAGGACTGGAGGCTACATGCCGCCAGAGCCGCTATAGATATGCCGCAAACTTAAACCTTTTTTTCTTTGCGCCAGCCGCGTCCCATACAGCGCAGGCAGATTATCTTTCTTTGCAGAAAATTTATGCCGACCCAGCCATATCCCTGACAAGCAGGACACCAATTAGCCGGACTTTTTTCCTTTCTTTGGGGATTGCGCCCGCTGCCTTTACAAATATAACACTCTTCCTTAAAACAAATAAACGCCCCATAGGGGAAAGACAATATTTTGCGCCAAAGACTGTCTTTTAGACTCCAGCCGAAGCCGCCGCAGTGAAAACAAGCAGCCCCTCCGGAGACTTTTGGCTTTACAACGCCCTGTCCCTGACAATAATCGCACAGACACTCGCCAAAAAAGACGTCGCCCCAGCCGGCGCCTTTGCAGGCCGGACAAATTTCATAATTTTTATCATTTATTTCATAGCAATAACCGGCGCTATTACAATTTGTACAAAATACAAAAAGCCATCTTATTCCGCGTCCTGCGCATTTGGGGCAAATCGTACGTTTTTTGGAAATTACGGATTCCGTATAGCTTGATTTTAGGTTTTTTATATATTCATTAAATTGATGCAGAACGAATTTTTTTCCAGAAAAGACGTCTATATCTTTATCCTCAACGGGTGTTGCTTTGGCTGTCTTTTTCGTACGCGTATAAGAATATTCATACGCCTTAGGCGGGCTTTCCCTGTAATCTTCAAATTTAAAATCGGCTTCATAGAACAAGTCATAAGACTTGCGTTTTTCCTCGTCCCCCAGAATTTGATAAGCTTCCAGAATAATCTTAAATTTTTCTTCTGATTCTTTATTGTTAGGATTTTTATCGGGATGATATAAAAGAGCGAGCCTGCGGTAGGCTTTTTTAATGTCTTTAGCTGCGGCAAATTGTTTGATTCCTAAAATATGGTAATAATCTTTCATTCTAAAGGCTCTTGCAAAAGTACCTGTCATTCCCGCCAAAACTACATATCTATAACATTATACATAACTTTAACCTGCTCGCATAGAAAAGAATTCCGGCTTGCCTACAGCAGGCGAATGTAATACAATATGATTATAATGATAGGAATCTAATAATCAGGAGTAATGATTATGAAAACCAAATGAAGTAAGGAAAGATGGACGATCTCATTTGATGCCGAATTAAAGGAATTGGTTAAAAAGGAGGCTAGGAGAAGGGGCGTCTATCCAGTGCGTTTATTAGAGGAGATCGTTAAGGAAAAACTTATCCCTTTTGGCTATGGGGAAGTTGAAGACTCAGTCGAACACGTAAATCACCTTCGGGAAAAATCAAAACATAAAACAGATGAGGCATTTTTAAAAAAGATATTTGAATGGCAAAAGTCAACTTCTTAGTAGATACAGATATTCTAATTGATTATCTAAACCGTTGTCATTATAGAAGTATTTTGCAAAACACAAAAATCCAAGTTTATTATTCAGTAATAACCAAGAAGGAACTTTTATCAAAAAAGGGGCTAAAAAACTCGGAAAAGAAAGCCATTTTAAATGTTTTATCTAAGTTGAGACTTA
The DNA here is from genome assembly GCA_024276125.1 of bacterium. Lineage (GTDB taxonomy): Bacteria > SZUA-182 > SZUA-182 > SZUA-191 > JAJRXT01 > JAJRXT01. Next base: position 3,505 of record JAJRXT010000092.1, on the reverse strand, counting down.
TTAATTTGGATAACCAAATAGCGAAAGAATATTATACGCTACGGACCAAATATCAGGATTTGGCTAAGAAGATGCTCTCATAGCGGCTACCTGTCAAACTAAGAATTTACCCTTAATGACCAGAAACTGGAAGCATTATAGATATATTGAGGGATTGGCGCTGTTTAGCGGGGGATGAAATGTGATATTTGCGGCAAGGAGGGTGTGCGTATTCGCAGGGTGGCCAGAACATATGGCAGGGGAGATGATTTGCTGGTAATAGAAAATATACCAGTTACAAGCTGCTTACATTGCGGTGAAAGCTATCTTACAGCGGAAACATTGCACGAGGTGGAACGACTTAAACTTAACCGAAAAAATATTTCCGTAGAACGATTGGTGGATGTGGTAAGTTTGGGGTAAACAGTGTATTTAAGGGCACACGGATATGGGTCTCGCTGATACTTGATTTTTGGGCAGACGGCATGAATATTAAAAAGATTATTGACGAATACCCGCATTTGACGCAAAAGGGTATTCGGGCGGCTATTGGCTATAGTGCGGACTTTAAGAAGACTTTAGCAGAAGGAAAACATGCAAGTTTTGGAAGCTAAACAAAAGCTTGAGGAAATAATTAATATGCTTCCCGAAAATAAGCTGGAGGAGGTAATTGATTTTGCCAGTTCTTCATTACTTTCACGCCAAGTACGGGGAAATGGTCGGGGTTTTCTCTATTGCAGATTTAAAACTTATTGAGGGATATTTACCTAAACGGATTATCTCATTAGTCATGGAATGGGCTTTTGAACATCAGGATGAGCTTATGAATGACTGGAGGCTTGCTATGGCAGGCAAGCCCTTAAATAAAATTACACCTTTGGTTTAGGAGAAAATATATGCAATTTGTAAAGGATGCAGCCTATATATCGGAATATAAGTTATTGTTAACTTTTAAGGATGGCAGTGTGCGTATAGTTGATCTAGCGCCCCGCCTAGACGGGGAAATATTTGAACCCCTAAAAGATATTAACTATTTTAAAACTGTGCGGGTTAATCCAGATTTAGATACAATAGTCTGGAAGAATGAGGCTGATATGTCTCCTGATTTCCTTTATGAAATAGGAATACCGGCAGCCGAATCTGCTCTTAAGTAACTTCACCTTACGCATAACTGTAGGGTGGATCAAGCCCGTATTGGGAAAGAGCTTAAAAAATATGCTTAAGATTACGTTTTATGACAGTTGCGAATCCACCACACCTTAGCGGTGAGCAATGGAGGTGGATTCGGGGTAATCATTACATAATTTTATTGTCTTTAATTTATAACGAACACCTGTTATATAAGACACCTTAATCCACCCTACAGTGAGATTATTATTTTTACATAATATGAATTATTAATCCTTTGCCAGAAGACAACAACCTAACCGAACATTCCATATATGAAACGCAGTAAACTAAAATTCTATCAAAATCTGATTATTATATCATTAGTATTTTTATCCGGTTGCGCCGGTTATATGCGCAACACCAAAGCTGCGCGTACGTTGTTTAACCGCCGTGAGTTTAAGGATGCCGCTATTGAATATACCAAGCAGATAGGCAAAATCGGTAATGAGGAATTACTGGCGCTACTTGATACCGCTATTTCATATCATTATGCGGGGGATTATAAAAACAGTATCAAATACTTCCTTAAAGCGGATAAGTTAAGCGAAAAACTGGACATGATAAGCGTAAGCCGGCAGATAGCCAGTCTGGCGGCTACTGATTATGTATTAAAATATAAGGGAGAGGATTTTGAAAAAATCCTGATTAATACCTATCTGGCTATGGATTATCTCATGCTGGGTGATTTAGAAGGCGCTATGGTGGAGGTGCGGCGCATCAACCAGAAACTAAAACGATACAGTAAGCTTTGTAAATGCGATTATAAATTAAATCCATTCTCCATTTATTTATCAGGGCTTATATTTGAAATGAACGGCCAGTCGGAAGACGCATATATTGATTATGAAAAAGTAGCCCGCATAATGCAGCAATTTCCGCTTATAAAAAATGATTTAAGACGTATTGCCGGCAGAGCCGGAAGAAAGCAGGAAAACAACGATCCAGCGAATGATTTAAAATGGCGGAATCTTTTTGGCAGGGCTAAGCCGCAGGCTGCTGATAAAAGTTATGGCGAGTTGATCGTTTTTTTTGAAAGCGGCCGATCGCCACAAAAGCATCAGGAAACCAGGGTGATCGCCATTCCCGTATACCACCGGCGCAAAAGTTTGACAGCCTTTGCCGAAGTTTATGTAGACGGCAGATACTATGACCGTACTTATGTTCTAAATGATATAGAAAAAACCGCCATTCGTGAATTAAAAGAAAAAAATATGCGCATGCTGGCAAAACAAAGCGTAGTAACCGCAGGCAAAATAGCGCTGGCGCATCAAATAGGTAAAGAGACCAAAAATCCGATTGCCGGACATCTGGCGCTTATGTTTTTTCACGCCACCAATAAAGCCGATACCAGAAGCTGGCTCAGCCTGCCTAAAAATATTCAGCTATCGCGCATAAGCCTGCCTGCCGGTAATCATAATGTAACTTTAAAGCTGTACAGCCGCTATAATAATTTGGTAAATACGATAAAATTTGGTAATATAGAAATCAGACAAAAAGGTAAACATTTTATAAGCTATCGAGCGGTGCAATAGGAGAGAAAAAGTGAAAATAAAAAAGTATCTTCCTACACCAATAGCAGAACTGCCAAGCATAACAGCAGAAAAAGTCCGTCGAGCTTTTTCTCCTATTATGGGCAAGGTTTGTTTTGAGCATACCCCTTACCTAATTACCAACCGCGGCAATCCGGCAATGGTTTGGTTAGGAGTAGAAGATTACGAGAATTTAGTTGATATGATAGACACAATGGCAGAACAATTAGACCCCGAGTTTCAAAAGAGCCTCCAAGAAGGCTATAAAGAGATTAAAGAAGGAGATGGTGTTAGCGAAGAAGAGCTTGATAGTATCTTGAATAAGAAGATAGAGTATGCCGGGTAAAAGATACCAAGTTATTGCAACCAAAGCTTTTGTCAAAGATTTAAATAAAATTGACCCCAAGGCGGCTAAGTGGATTTTAGAAAAAAAGAATCAGCTAGCAGTCAATCCTTATATTGGCAAAAAATTAGCCAATATGATAATTGGGCAATGGAGCATAAGGGTGGGAAAAGATTATCGGATTAGGTATGATATTGAAAACGACGCTGTCTATCTTTACCGAGTGCGACACCGCAAGGATATTTATAAAAAAAAGTAGATGCTTATACTGTAGAAGGTCATATCTCGTGAATTCACAATAGTTTTTTACCACATAAGAACACAAAGGGTTTAACCCGATTTAAAAATCTCTTTACGTTTCTGTATAGGAAATTATAAAATTTTGACAATCGTAACTATCAGAAATTATTAGGTAAAATTTGTATCAAAGTGTTGTGCCTTTAGCCTTATCAACTGGTTAGGTGTAAGTATCGGATTTTGAAAG
>JAJRXT010000091.1 GCA_024276125.1 bacterium | reverse complement strand
TACCCCAAAGGGAAAAGCTGGCTGCGGGCAGTTTATAAATAATCATAAATATAAATACGAGCTATTGGATTTTGTCCTAAAGCATGGATTGAGCCGGCGGGTTTTATTTATGCCCTATAAATCGGGTGATGATAAAATTAATCTGCTTAAAGGCTGCCTGTTTTTTGTGTGCCCTTCGCGCATGGAGGGTTTTGGTATGGCGGCTTTAGAGGCTATGGCTATGTCAAAGCCGGTGGCGGCATTTAAGGTGGGGGGACTTACCGACATTATAAAAAACGAGGTAAACGGAATTTTAGTTAGTCCTTATGATATAAATAAACTAGCCGATGCTATGCAAAAACTTATAATTAACCCGCAATTGTGTGATAAAATGGGACTTAATGCCAAGCAGATTTCAGCCCGCTACGACTGGTCTATAATTACCGAACGATATATTGCGCTTTACCGGAGCTTATTGTCTGGATAAGGTTAGCTAACCCGAATAATTAGTGAAAAATCAATTGACTTTTAATAACAGCAAGAGTAAAATGTGTTATGTAATAACATACTTTCCCCGCATACAATCAAAAGAAAATATCTTATAATACCGGAGGCAGGAATAATGAAAAGAACCTTTATTTTGGCAGCGGCAGTCTATATAACTTTTCTATTCAATCCTCTACTTAGTAGGGCCGAGTCTTCGGCTCACAGCAAGTCACATACATCACAAGCCGCTAACACAAATCCCTCCGGCACACATACATCCCCGTCACATAAAGCAACAACATCTGGAGAACATACCTCACACGTCACATCACAACAGACAAAAAAGCATGCGGCCAAGGGACACGGTGAGCATGCGGCCGGTCATGAGGAATACCCAACACTTTCACCATGGACAAATAGAGCAGCTTATTTGGTGATTATGTTTATTCTTTTTGTTTTAATTGTAATACCAATTGCCGATAGCATAGAAAAAAAGAAGAACCCCCACGCAGCGCATCATTAAATTATCATGGTATTACGGCTTGCAATGCTGCTGACTTAAGGTAATTGTCATTCCAAAGGCGCTTATGTAATGTCATTCTGAGGCCGGAGGCCGAAGAATCTACCCGCGTACGGACGGGAGATTCTTCACTGCGCTTATGCTTTGTTCATAATGACAGGCTAAAAAGAGTTTTTCATTAACCCAACCTACATTTGCTATAAGAATAGATATGATACCTTGTGCGGAAAAATTTTTAGTCAAAGCTGCATATGATGCGGTAAAGACCGGCGCAAATAAGCTTTTGGGTAGATATAGCCAACAGGTTGACAGCGCCCAGAAAAAGGCGCTGGCCGCCCTTAAAGCATCGGATAAAGATAAGTTTGAATCCGTATTTACTACTGATAATTATGCTGAAGATAAGCTGTTTTTATCACGCTGGGAAATAGACGGGCGGGTAAGAGCGCTTATGCTGGGTAATGATATCAGATCGGATAATGATCTGATAGGCGGTATAGTGGAGCTGATAGCTGCTGATAAGGCAAAAACAAACCAAAGCTTCAATAGCAAGCTGGCTCATAGCATAATAAGTAATTATTACAACCTGTTATGGGAAGAGTTTAGAACCTGTACAGAGTTATATGATTACATTAAAGGCATCCAGCTTGATCGTATAGAACAAGACGGGCAGGCTACCAAAGAGATAGCGATTGAGATACGGGATATTATAAAGGGAAAACGCCCGGCGGGTGTGCCTTGGAATGTGCCGTATTGTCATAATGACAATTTTATTCTGCGTGATAATGAGTTTAGCCGGCTGCATGATCTGCTTTGCGGCGATGATATGGTTGCAATCAGTCAGCCAAGCGGCATAGCGGGCGCCGGCGGGGTGGGTAAGACTCAGCTTGCGGTGGAGTATTGTTATGCCTATCAGGACAGCTATCCCGGCGGTCTGCTGTGGGTGCGCGCTGAAAATGCTATATTGGATGAATACGCCGCTTTAGCCGATGAGCTTAATCTCGGATTGCCAGCGGAGGCTAAGACGGATGTTTTGTGTACAGCGGTGCGTCAGGCGCTTAACCGTTTGGATAAGCCGGCGCTTTTGGTGCTGGATAATCTGGATAATCGGGCTGATTATAACAGGATACGCTCGTATCTGCCGACGCATAAAAACTGCCGAGCGCTTATTACCACGCGGTTATCTGATCTGTGCGATAAAGGCCATAGCCTTAGATTGGATATATTAACTAAAGATAAAGCAGTGGAGATGCTGTATAAATACAGCAGGATAACCGATGATAAGGCGGGGGCGGATGATATCTGCTATCTATTGGGATATCTGCCGATTGCTATAGAGCTTGCCGGAGAGTATCTGGCCAAGCGCAATATCGGCTTAAGCGAATATGCAGGGCGGCTTAGGGCAAGCGGGGTATTGGATAACCGGTATTTAAACCGTGACGATCTAATCAAACATACGGATCACCTAGCCAGTGTTAGAGCGACGCTGGCGGTAAATGATACCTTGCTGGCCGATGAGCGGGTAAAGGCGCTGCTGGCCGCCTTATGCTGTTTTTACAATGAGGGGATAAATCAAGCGCTTTTAGCGAAAGTCTGCGGGCTTGATACTGAAGACTTTGAAGATGCGGTAATTGAGCTTAAAAAATATCATTTAATAAAGGAAGGCTCTGATAGACGCATATCGCTGCACCGATTGTTACATCAGGCGCTGTGCGGTCAATTACCGCCGGATAAATTAAAAAATACGCAGGTGCAATACGTAACCCAACTGGCGCAATACTCTGTTATCTGCAATGATCCAACCAAGTTAAAACAGGCGGCGCCGGAATTGCCGCATCTAATAAGAGCGGCGGATATGGCGGATAAAATAAAAAAATGGCCGCAGGTATGGGAGCTGGGTATATCTTTGGGCAATTATTACGACAATCGCGGCGAGTATCAGGAAAAATTGAAACGGCTTATTGTATTAGAAAAAAGCCTGAAAGACTATCCCGAGGATAAGCCGCGGCAGGCGGTACTGTTAAACAACATCGGGGCAACCTACAGACCCCTGGGGGAGTATGCTAAGGCTGTAGGCTATTATGAGCGGGCGCTGGCGATTGATACGGCGGTATACGGTGATAAGCGCCCTTCTGTGGCGAGAGACTTAAACAACCTGGGGCTCGCGTATGACTCCCTGGGGGAGTATGCTAAGGCTATTGGCTATTATGAGCGGGCGCTGGCGATATGGAAGGCAGTCTATGGGGAAGAACTCTCTAATGTAGCTACCAGCTTAAACAACCTGGGGGGCGCGTATGCCTCCCTGGGGGAGTATGCTAAGGCTATAGGCTATTATGAGCGGGCGCGGGCGATAGATACGGCGGTATACGGGGATAAGCACCCAAATGTCGCCATCCGCTTAAACAACCTGGGGCTCGCGTATTACTCCCTGGGGGAGTATGCTAAGGCTATAGGCTATTATGAGCGGGCGCTGGCGATTGATACGGCGGTATACGGGGATAAGCACCCTATGGTCGCCATCCGCTTAAACAACCTGGGGCTCGCGTATTACTCCCTGGGGGAGTATGCTAAGGCTATAGGCTATTATGAGCGGGCGCGGGCGATTGATACGGCGGTATACGGGGATAAGCACCCTAGCGTGGCGATAGACTTAAACAACCTGGGGAGCGCGTATAACTCCCTGGGGGAGTATGCTAAGGCTATTGGGTATTATGAGGATGCGCTGGCGATAGATACGGCGGTATACGGGGATAAGCACCCAAATGTCGCCATCCGCTTAAACAACCTGGGGCTCGCGTATTACTCCCTGGGGGAGTATGCTAAGGCTATAGGCTATTATGAGCGGGCGTATGATATGTTCCGTGAGTTTCTGCCGCAGGGGCATCCTTCTCTTATAACCGTATATAATAACCTGCAAAGCCTGAAGTAGGGGTTATGCTGAAGGCGCTCTTATGCGGTTATTCTGAACGAAACGAAGCGCAGTGAAGAATTTTTCAGTCTACTGAGCAGACCCGTAGCTAAAGCTCCAGGGTGACGGTATTAGGAAGTAGGGGCGGGTTTGAAACCCGCCCCTACAAATATGGTAGTCGGGCTTGTCGCCTTAAGCCGATGTTTTGGCTTGAGACAAGCCGAAACATCGATATCGAACATCGGATTGTTAAATTAAAAAAAAGGCGGTTTTATGGCACTAACCAGCGCTGTTGCGGCGTCACTCCAGCCGCTTGGTAAATTAAAAAATAAACTTAACCAAAAAGAACGCCTTGGAGTATCTATTTTCATCATAAAGGTAAAGAAACTCCTCGGCAGGCGGCTGTTGGAACTCAGGCTTTTCGGCTCTAAAGCCAGAGGCGATTTTGACGATGAATCGGATATAGACATCCTGGTAGTTATTGATTCCAATGACTGGAAACTCAAAGAAAAAATATGCGCAATAACAGCGGATGCTAATATCGAATATGGTTGTAATATATCTCCCGTTATTTATACTAGAAAAGAACACGAAAAGAATAAATACTTCAGAACATTATTTATTCAGGAAATAGAAAGGGAAGGCATATTTCTGTGATAGAACAATATCGAATTGATCTGGCACGGTATAGACTGGAAAAGGCCAAAGCAAGATTGCATTCAGCACAAATCCTACTTCAAGACGGCGACTGGGATGACTCTATAGGGCGCTCGTATTATGCCGTATTTACAGCGGCACGGGTTCTGCTTGCACTGAAAGGGCTTGATAGTAAGAAACATTCAGGAGTAATCGCTTTATTCAACCAACATTTTATCAAAGATGGTAAGATTCATAAAAATACTTATCGGGCTTTAATAGATGCTAAGATAAAAAGGGAATCGGCGGATTATGAAGATTATGTAAGTTTCAGCAAAGAGGAAGCGGTATCTCAATTAGCCATGGCAAAAGACTTTGTAACAAGGATTGAAGACGTCTTTAATGCTATTTTAGCAGAAGACAACTCCCCTGAATAGAATGCTGAAATTCGATGTTTTGGCTTGAGGACATACCGAAACATCTGAAACCCAACAGAAAACTACATTTGCTAATTGCTCACCGCAAGGTGTGTTTCGGCTACTGTAGGGTGGATTAAGGGGGCTTATATAATGGATATACATTATAAATTAAAAACCATAAAATTATCTATTGATTACCCCGAATCCACCACACCTGGCGGTGAGCAATTTGGTGGAACCGCAACTATCAAAAAACGTAGGTTCAACATATTTTTTTAAGCTCATTCCCAATATGGGCTTGTTCCACCCTACATTTTTTAATTTAGATAAACTCTTAAGTCAGAGGCGACCCAGAGCGCCAATAAATAAGATTAATATATGTCAGAAAAAAAATCAGCAGCAGCAATCGGAGTGGCTTTAGCCGGCGGCGGGATAACCGGCTATTTTTTTGAATCCGGCAGTATATGCGCTATGCTGGATTGCGGCCTCAGCCTAAATATATTCTCCGGTATAAGCGCAGGCGCAGCAGTGGCCGCCCTAGCTGCACATGATTTGCCGCCGCATACATATGACCCTTTTTCATACGTAAAGCTGCACTACTTTCGCGATATGAATAAATTATCGGTTATTCTGTACGGCTTATTCGGTGCAGCCCTGATGCTGAAATCTAAAAAACAACGCGAGTCATTATATGAATTCTGCTTTAGGGCGCCTAAAAATTTACTAAGCCTTAAACCCTTAGAAATCTTTTTTACACAAACGCTTACCAATAATCCCAAGGAATTATATATCACAGCTACCAACATAGATACCGGAGAGGAAAAAGTCTTTACCAATAAAGATAATATCCCAAAAGCAGTACGCGCTTCATGCAGCTTTCCCGGGATTGCCAAACCTACCGTATTAAACGGAGGTCATTACGTAGACGCAATAGTCAGCTGCACCGCAAACATCAAGGCCGTAGCGCACAGCGATCTGATCATCTGCGTAAACCCCATTACCCTTACTCCGGTACCCACCGGACATATATCCGAGCGCGGAATATTTAAAATTTTCGACCAGTCATTCAGAACGCTAAACAGAGTGCGCCTTGAGGCTGATATGCAAAAGGTAGAAAAAAATAAGGATATTATCCTAATAGAGCCGTGTAATTGCCAGATTATGAGTAAAAATCCCATGCGCAAGGACCTAAGACTCGAAGCCCTGCAAAGCGGCTATGACTGCACTATGAAAATACTATCTGAATCAGTTGATATATTTAAAAAACACGGTATAACAATAAATCGGCCTGCTGATAAAAGGAGCTTTGATTGAGCAAACCTTATCACCATACCATTGATTTTAACAGCCCCGCATTTATTAAAAAAATGAGCGCTCTTACGCGTTTTTTGGAGGCGTTTTTTCGCTTCAGTATTCACGGCATTGAAAAAATACCCGCCAACGGAGCGGGTATTCTGCTTATGAATCACAGCGCTATCCCTATAGACGGCATGCTTTTGGTATCCAGATTTTTAAAAGAAAAAAACCGGATGATCCGCCCGCTGGTAAGCCCCAATATGCGTAAGCACTTTTTCCTAAGAGAAAGTATACTCCTATGGGGCGGAGTGGATGCAAATGCTAAAAACGCCTTAAAATTACTTAAGCGGGGCGAGCTTATCCTGATATATCCCGGCGGGCCCCAAGAGGGGATTAAAGACGATAGTATGCGTTACAAACTCATCTGGGAGGGCGAGTACGGTTTTGTAAAACTGGCCTTATTAACCGGCGCGCCGATTATTCCGGCAGCCGCTATCGGTCTTGATGAGAATTTTCACCTTATAAGCCAAGGCGGGCTGCTTAATAAGATTCTGTTTGGCCCGGATGCCTTTTTATTGCCGATTGTAACGCCTCGCCGCATTGTCCCCAAAAAAGTAACCCTGTATATCGGTGATCCAATCAAATTCCCTTATTCCAAGGAAAGCGTCAAAGATACTAAAATCGTTAAACAATTACACGGACAGGTAAAAGAAGTCTTAGAGAATATGGTCAGCAAATACGTAAAAGAAACCTGAATGCTAATGGAGTGTTTTATTTATGAGTGATACATATACCGCAGTAATTAAGAAACAAGGTAAGTGGTGGATCGGCTGGATTGAAGAAGTCCCGGGAGTAAATTGTCAGGAGTCATCCCGAAAGGAATTATTAGAAACTCTTAAGATAACATTACTGGAAGCCTTGGAATTTAACCGAGCAGAAGCGATTGAGGCTGCAGGAAAAAATTATCAACAAGAAAAAATAGCTATATGAAACGTAAAGATTTGTTAAGATATATGAATTCTAAAGGCTGCAAATTGATAAGGGAAGGCGGGCGTCATTCATGGTGGCATAATCCAGTATTAAACAAAAGGTCTGCTATTCCAAGACATAATGAAATAAATGATATTCTGGCAAAAAAGATATGTAAAGACCTTGGAATACCACCCGCATGAGATAGAATGCCGTTTCAGTACAACATTTCATTAAAAAGGACACAATTTATGTTTATGTTTCGGCTTGTCTCAAGCCGAAACTAATGTTTACCGCTAGGTGTTTCGGGGTGGGACTCCCCGAAACATAGAACATATGCCGACCTAAAGGTCGGCGGCTACGAATTTAACAGAGTATTAAGGAATGCAGGATAAACTAAAAGAAATTCCCCAAAAACCGGGCGTATATATAATGAAAGACGCCGGCGGGAATATATTATACGTTGGTAAAGCAGCCCGGCTTAAATCGCGCCTGTCCTCATATTTTCAGCATACCAAAACCCTGACTCTACGCATTAAGAGCCTAGTAGATTCCATTGCGGATTTTGAGTATATTATTACAGACAGCGAATTGGAAGCGCTGATGTTAGAAAGCGTGCTGATAAAAAAGCGCCGCCCCAAGTACAATATAATCTTAAAAGACGATAAGCATTATCCCTATTTAAAACTCACTACCGCAGAAAAATATCCCCGCTTAACGATTATACGGCGCATAGCCGATAATGACGGCAATGCCTACTTTGGCCCCTATGTGCCGACCAAAGCTTTGCACCAGACTCTTAGGCTAATATATGATATATTTCCCTTAAGACAATGCCGGCGCATAAATTATTCCAGTCAGCGCCCATGCGTAAACTTTCAGCTAAAACGCTGTCTTGCGCCTTGCGGCGGGCAGGTTGATGATGCTGAATACCAGAGACTGGTTCAGGAGGTAAAGCTGTTTTTACAGGGTAAAAATAAAGAGCTTATAGGATTATTAACCCGGCAGATGCAGGATGCTTCCGGTGAACTGCGCTTTGAGCAGGCGGCCAAATTGCGCGATCAAATTGCAGCTATAGAAAAAATAACCGAAAAACAAAAAATTATATCATCGGTAAGTAAAATCGATCAGGATATAATAGCGCTTGCCAAAACCGATGATACAGCCTGCTTTCAGATATTTTTTATCCGTCACGGAATACTTACCGGTCATAAAAACCTGATGCTAAAACAAACAGCTCAAATAGCGCTGGATGAACTTTTGTATACCTTTTTGATTCAATTCTATAATGAAAAAGAGCGTCTGCCCGCAAATATACTTATCCCTGAAAAACCGGCCAATCATATACTTATAGGCCAGTGGCTTAATAAAAAAAGGGGGGGTAAGGTCAATCTTCATATACCGCAGCTGGGCGAAAAATATCAGCTGTTAAAAATGGCGGAGGAAAACGCCCGCCTGCGGCTGGATAATTATCAACTAAAGCAGGAAAAATCAAATCAAGCGCTTATAAGGTTGAAAAACGATTTAGGTTTAGAAAAGGCGCCCAATCGTATAGAAGCATTCGATATATCCAATATCCAAGGCGCTATACCAGTAGGTTCTATGGTAGTGTGGCAGGAGGGTAATTTATGTAAAAAGGATTATAAACGGTTTAAAATAAAAACTGTAAAGCAGATAAACGATTGCGCTATGTTGGCTGAAGTCATTCGTAGGAGATATACCAGAGTATTAAAGGATAAGCTATTGCTTCCTGATCTGATATTAGTAGACGGCGGTAAGGGGCAATTAAATATTGCCTATGAGGCGTTAAAAGATTTGGGGCTTTTGCATATTCCGATTTTGGGATTAGCCAAGCGTGAAGAAGAGATTTTTATGCCGGATAAAAAAGAAGCGCTAAGATTAGACTTACATTCACCTAGTTTACAGTTATTACAGAAAATAAGAGATGAGGCGCACCGTTTTGCCATTACTTATCACCGCAAAAGCCGACGCAAAATGACGCTGGCCTCCAGATTAAGTCAAATCTCCGGAATCGGCGCTGCAAAGCAAAAGCGTTTGCTTCTGCATTTTGGCAGTCTTAAAAATATTCAGACCGCCGGCCTGGACGAGTTGGAGAGCCTATCATTTTTGGATAAAAAAACCGCTAAAAATGTTTTTGAATTTCTGCGTGAAAATACGTAATAAATTTATTAATTATGTAAAAGGATTTAAGCCCTTAATATACTACAATGTTTATTTCTATGACTGTCATTCTGAATGAAGCGCAGCGCAGTGAAGAATCTCCTCCCATATAGCGAGTAGATTCTTCGGCCTCCGGCCTCAGAATGACGGGATAAGAAATATTTTCCGTAAAATTCACCCCTTCCCACAACCAAGTCTTTGTGTCAACAAAAAAACTGCCCCGGTTATGTTTAAGGTTTAGATTGACATATCAGCCCCAATGCACTAATATTTTTACAGTTCTTAAGTCCCTTAGTCCATCTTTATCGGAATTAATATATTATGCGTTTGGCAATAGCACAAATTAATCCTACTGTCGGTGATTTGACCGGCAATACGGCAAAGATAAAACAATATATACGGCAGGCCGCCGCCTATAAGGTGGATATTTTATGCTTTCCTGAGATGTGTGTTACCGGATATCCGCCGGAAGACCTATTGTTTAAACCGCAGTTTATAAAAGATAATTTATCATCAGTAGATGATATAGTCTCCTTTAGCCGTCAATTTGATATGCTGGTTATCGTAGGTTTTGTAGACCGGCGCGGAACTGATATTTTTAATGCTGCCGCCATGTTCTATAAAGGCGATATGCTGGCAGTTTATCATAAGCATATTTTGCCCAATTACGGCGTATTTGATGAGAAGCGCTACTTTAAGCCGGGAATCTGCATTCCTATGCTCAATTTTAAGGGTGTAACCCTGGGGGTTAATATCTGCGAGGATATTTGGGAGGACGAGGGTCCTTTAAAGCATCAGATAAAAGACGGGGCGCAGCTTATTATAAACATCAGCGCCTCGCCCTATCATATGGGTAAATGGAGGCAGCGCAAGGCTCTGCTGGCTCGTCGGGCTGAGGATAATCATATCTGGGTGGCTTATAATAATCTGGTAGGCGGTCAGGACGAACTCGTATTCGACGGCCATAGCATGATAGTAAGTCCGTATGGCAATATAGCCGCCAGCGGAGCGCAGTTTGAAGAAGACCTGATTATGTATAATTTGACCCAATTAACATACAGTTGCTCTAAGGCAGAACACGTAAGCGTCAAGGGCGAGATAACAAAGCCTAAACCGTATATAGATAATAAAAACATTGCTGATGTTTTGCCGCCGGATGCCGAAATTTATCACGCTCTTATGCTGGGTCTGCGTGACTATGTCAATAAAAACGGTTTTTCCTGCGTAGTTGTGGGCTTAAGCGGCGGTATAGACTCGGCGCTTACCGCTGTTATTATATCCGATGCCTTGGGAAAACAAAACCTGAAACTGGTTTTTATGCCCACTGATTATTCATCTAATGAAAGTTATCAGGATGCCGGAGAATTGGCTGATAATTTAGGAGTACATTTTTCTGTTATACCTATTCAGGGTATTTTCAATCAATATTTGGAATTGCTTTATGACTCATTTGCCTGAGCCGCCCCCGATACGACGGAAGAAAATCTGCAAGCCAGAATCAGGGGTAATCTGCTTATGGCGCTGTCTAACAAACACGGCTGCCTAGTGGTCTCAACCGGCAATAAAAGTGAGATGAGCGTAGGTTATGCCACTTTATACGGCGATATGGCAGGGGGATTCGCTCTGTTAAAAGATGTTCCCAAACAACTGGTATATAGATTATCTGAATATAGAAATACATTGGGTAATCAAAAAGTCATCCCGCAGCGTATATTGGATAAGGAGCCCAGCGCCGAATTAAGATATGATCAAAAAGACAGCGATTCCCTGCCGGCCTATGATATTTTGGACGCTATTGCCGAGGCTTATGTGGAAAAGGATATGAGCGCCGATCAGATAATAGCGCTGGGTTATGATGAGGCTACCGTAAAACGAGTAATTAAGATGATAGACCGCAGTGAATATAAAAGACGGCAGGCGCCGTTAGGGATAAAGATTACCCCGCGCTCATTCGGTAAAGACCGACGTATGCCGGTTACCAACCGTTTTAATGCTAAATGATTAAATGTTGGTATGTTTATGTTTCGGGGTGTCTCACCCCGAAAAACACCTGTAATAAGCAAATTGTTTCGGGATGAGACATCCCGAAACATAGACATAGATACCGCCATAGGAATGTATACATTCATTTTGTCATTCTGAACGAAACAAAGTGGAGTGAAGAATCTCCCTGCAATAGCGAGCAGATTCTTCGGCTTATCGCCTTAAGAATGACAAACATAAAAACCTATCATAGAAACATAAAGTTGTAGCCGCCGACCTTTAGGTAGGCCATATGACGGGTTTAAAAACCTGCATTAACATAAGGAAAAAAATGTCATTTTTAGCTGATTTACATATTCATTCAAAATATAGTCTGGCTACCAGCAAGAATATGGATGTTGACGCTCTAAGCTGCTGGGGTAAGGACAAGGGAATTAAATTATTAGGTACGGGGGATTTTACTCATCCTAAGTATTTTAGCGAGTTAAAGGATAAACTAAAACCGGTATCAAACGGGTTGTATACCCTAAAAGGCGGCGATGAATCTGTTTATTTTATGCTTAGCGCCGAGGTAAATCATATATTCAAAGACGCCGGTCGCATGCGAAAAGTACATATGCTGATCTTTGCGCCCTCTTTTGAGGTCGTGGAAAAAATAAATAAAAAACTTGCGCCGCGCGGAAAATTAGCGTCCGACGGACGCCCGATTTTTTGTTTTCCGGTGCGGGATTTGGTGAAACTGGCGCTGGATATATGCCCCGACTGCCTTTTGGTTCCCGCTCATATATGGACGCCGTGGTTTTCCTTATTAGGGGCTAAATCCGGCTATAACTGCCTAGAAGAGTGTTTTTTGGATGAGGCAAAATATATTTATGCCGTAGAGACCGGATTATCGTCTGATCCCGCTATGAACTGGCGGCTTTCCGCTTTAGATAAGTTGACCTTATTATCTAATTCCGATGCGCATTCGCCGGCTAAAATCGGACGCGAGGCTAATATATTTGATTGTGTGCTTGATTATTATGAAATTATGGATGTAATAAAGAAGAAAAAAGAGGGATTTTGCGGCACTATAGAATTTTTTCCGCAAGAGGGAAAGTACCACTATGACGGGCATCGGGCTTGTAATATTATGTTTTCTCCAGATGAGACCCAAAAACATATGGGTATATGCCCGGTATGCGGTAAGGGACTAACCGTCGGCGTATTAAACAGAATAGACGAGCTGGCCGACAGGCCGGCAGGTTTTATCCCGCCGAGCGCTAAAGCGGTTACGCATCTGGTCTGCTTGCAGGAAATTATTGCTCAGGCTTTGGGGCGTGGAATAAATACCAAGGGAGTACAAAAGGAATACCAGCGCCTGATTTATGAGGCCGGTTCTGAATTTAATATACTTTTGCATGAAGAACTAGCTCAACTTGCCGATTTATTACCTGATAAGATTTTAGACGGGGTTAGCAGAATGCGCTCTGGAAATCTCAATATCACCCCCGGTTATGACGGGGTTTTCGGTAAAGTAAAAATCTGGGGAGCTTAGTGGGCGCATCGCCCAACAATTTATAGCTACCGCAATGTAAACGCAAAATATGGCTGGGGGACGAGGATTCGAACCTCGGTAACAAGATTCAGAGTCTTGCGTCCTGCCGCTAGACGATCCCCCAATTTATTCTATATTTATTACACTTTAACCATAAATCAGCGGTCTTGTTTTGGATAGCGCGCCTTGCTGGACGAACTCTCCACTTGTAGCGTAGCCGCCGACTTTTTAAGTCGGTCTGTAGGGGGCGGGTTTTAAACCCGCCCCTACAACAATTTCCCATACTATCAAGAAACTGATTCAGCCTAAATTTTATCGGATTTACCGAATTTATTTTCTAAGGTTATAGCATATTTTTCATGTTCAAAAGCGTGCATCTCGGTATATTTCGCAAAAAGCCAGCCTTTATATTTTTCCGCTCCATCTTCAGTAATAGTTACATGAAGAGCAGGATTATTGGGTTCGGCTGATTCGGAGGTTATTTTGTCAACTCCCATAGAAAAATCAGGCAGAAAGTCACCTATTTTTACTTTTAGTTTTGTACTTGGAACTTCAAATTCCGAATTTAGTTTAACATCGTAACTAGTTGATTTCCCACTAGATTTATCTTTAACGGCAATGCTTACGCTAGACCATTTACCTTTTACCGAATCGGGTACAACTATTGTTTTAGTTGTTTTGGGCGATGTCCCCATTCCCGGTATACCCTGACCCTGCTGATGAGCCGCCCCCAAATCACCATGCGGTTGGTTAGAAGATTCCAATTTACCATGCGGATTATCAGCCGCATGTTCAGCGCTTTTAGGAGTATCCTGCTTGCAGGCAGTCAATAAAAAGCAAATTAACCCAATAAAAAATAATGAGTTATATTTATAACCAGTTAGTTTCATTTATTCTTCCTCATGTAAAATTAATCCGAAGGATTCTGGAGTCAATCCAGACCGTAGGATGCCAGATTGAAAAAACAATATATTGTCAGATTTCAATTGATTTTTTGAACATAAACATGTTCTAAGCAACTTAAGTATAAGCCTATAAAAAAATCCATCCCCTGTTGACCTACTGGTTTGTGACCATTTGGCCAAAAGCGGGGACTTCACCTATAAATATGCAAATAATATGGCGGAGAGGGTGGGATTCGAACCCACGGAGGGGGATTATCCCCTCACTCACTTAGCAGGCGAGCGCCTTCAGCCAACTCAGCCACCTCTCCAAAAAATATACAGAACATGGATATGTTTATATAAATGGTGTGGATTTAACACCAAAAAACTAACATTATTTTATATTAAAGTCAAGATATTTATTGGCTTTAATTATCCATACTATATATTTTCCTCACATTGCAGCGAGGAAATATACTCATCAGTAAGACAGGTGGGCACCGCCGCTTTTTTCAGGCATTCAAAACATTTTTTGGGATTATAAAGCGGAGTGCTGATATATTTTTCGCCACCATCGGGTAAAACGACCACAACCGTTCCCTCTGACAAACTCTCAGCCACCTGAATGGCCGCATACATGGCGGCGCCGGAGCTGATTCCGCAAAAAATCCCTTCAACCAAGGCCAGCATACGCGCCGTATCAAAAGCATTCTCATCAGCTACAAATATTTTTTCATCATGTGCCGCCGGATCATATATACTTGGAATATATTGAGTCTCCATATTTTTTAATCCTTGAATTTTAGAGGCTGGATGCGGCGAGACGGCTGAAATTTTTATTTTAGGATTCTTTTCTCTTAAATATTTGGATACTCCCATTATAGTGCCGGTAGTGCCTAATCCGGCTATAAAATCGGTAACTTTACCGCCAGTTGCCTCCCAGACTTCCTTGCCGGTGGTTTCATAATGAGCTAAGATGTTGTATTTATTGCCGAACTGTCCCGGAACGAAATATTTGGGGTCTTTAGCCATTTCATTTACCATATCTTCCGCTCCATCCATTCCCTTGCTGCCGGGGCTTAGCTCAATTTTAGCTCCATAAGCATGCAGTATCTTGCGCCGTTCAATACTCATAGTCTCAGGCATAACTAAGGTGCAGCGATAGCCCTTTACAGCGCAAATCATAGCCAGACCAATGCCGGTATTGCCGCTGGTGGGTTCTAGGACTATCTTATCTTTAGTAAGCGTCCCCTCTTTTTCCGCATATTCAATCATATATTTGGCAATTCGATCCTTTACAGAACCGGTCGGATTGTAGCGTTCCAATTTGGCATACAAAGATACTTTGTCATTGCTTTTAAATAAACGGTTAATTCTTACCAGCGGGGTATGACCTACCAAATCTGCTATATCGGTATATACGCCTGGCATTATTTTCTCCTTATTTATGAGGGGTAAACATAAGCATGTTAATGCACCTTATTGTGTAAACTTAACATACAGTTACATTAGGCACCTTGCATCATAATATAATTTTTTTCTTATTTTGAGAACAATGGTGATGTATTCTAACCGATTACTACAAAATATTCAACTATTTTTAATCAAGGCTTATACTAAACATTTATACAAATATACAAAATTTTTGACATACCCAAATTTAAAGGTAATGCAATCCTTAGTTGCGCATATTTTTACGTTGAATTTAAGAAAATAATTGCAACTTAGTTTCCGGCATGATATAATTTAAATTAAGATTATATTATAGTAAGTTAGGTAACCTGTGAACTTGTTTCAACAATTAGATTTACATAAAAAAATGTTAACAGACAAAACAGTGTCTTGTTAATATTTTGGGATTTGCTATAAATATATTTATAGCGTAGTTCCTGTTTTTGAGGCTGTGTCATAATTGCTTATAACCTGAAAAATGCTTTCAATCTGTCATTCCTGCAAAGGTAGGAATCCAGTTTTTTTAAACAACTTTATGGATTCCTGCCTCCGCAGGGATGACTGAAAAAGGGCAATTTCTTCTAATTACGACACAACCTCTTTGGTCGTAATGGTCAATAAATGACTTAAAGGCTAAAAAGTAACTTGGTTATTTATACAAGCTTACATAAATAAGCTGCATAAAAATTTTATAGGTTATATGGATGGATTTAGCTTGTAAATTATGTTTAGGTTATTCGTCTGGATTATAATGTTGTAAAAAGTCGTTAAAATTACTTGTAGTGGTTAATCCCCTTTCTTTTATTTAAAGTCTCACATATCATCTTCATGTAATAACTTACCTGCTGATAAGATGAATTTTGTTTTTATCTTGCTTTAAGCTGTATAACACTTGTCATTCTCTTTGTTATTATCTCTTAATTCTTTATAAATAAATCCAACAAAATCAGTGTAGTTGTGTGTTTAATTTAGTATACACAGCAACCGCAATTTTTTTAATCCGCTTTTATGGTCGTTCTTCCGGTCGGCGGCTACAAATAAGAGTGCGCACCGCAATAAATTGTTTTTATATTAGCGTTCTCTTTCCCTATATTCAATCTAGGTGGACGGCTGATATTATGAGGTAAGTTGACGCCTGAACAGGCCTTCAGCTAATTAGTATTTATAGCCAATAGATGGTGTTTTAAATATAAGGGGGAACTAGTTAATGTTTCGTTGGTCAAAATCCGGCCTGAGTAGAGTTTTATGCGCTAGTATTATAGCGCTTTTTTGTTTGCCGTCTTTCGCCTATGCGGTGGATTATACAATATCCGGTACTTATGCGGACTTACAGAGCGCTATATACAGTGCGGCGGCCGACGGCGCCAACAGTAGCATAACTATTACGGAGGCGGGGATGTATAACTGTCCCTTTGTGGCGCCGTATACCGCATCCGAGCGTTCATACGAGTTAACACTCCCCCCTAAAGGGTAGAATTTAGAAAAGTTTAAGTTGTCCCATGTGGTTATCTTTTTCCGTTTGCCATTTTACATATTTTTTTATCTTTTCCTCATCGAGGCCTACTGTGCTTACGCAATATCCTTTTGCCCAAAAATGTCTTCCCCAATATCTTTTCTTCAGCTCTAGGCGGCAATCTAAAATCTTGATGGAGCTTTTACCTTTCAGAAAACCCATTACTTGCGATACTGAAAATTTGGGCGCTACTGACGCCACCATATATATATGGTCTGTCTGGATATTCAGCTCAAGAATCTTTATCTTTTTCCATTCACAAAGTTGCTTGAGTATTTCTTCCATCGACAGCGCAAGACTCCCTTTCAGCATCCGGAAACGATACTTTGGACACCAAACAATATGGTATTTGCTATTGCCATACAGCGTGCGCTAATCTCTTAAAATTACTCATTGAATACCTTCTTTATGCTTAGGGTCATCAACCTACATTTTAAGGAGGTATTCCTTTTTTTTGAAATCACTAACTTACTAGCAAAGCATAGCTGGTGGTTTAAGGTATTAATTAAGTCGGTTCCGGCTGGCTTACACCGGTAGCGGCGGGCCTGGTTTTGGATTTAAGGCAGAGAACGGTTTTACCAATACCAGCGCCGTATATGCTTGTACTATTGTATATAATATAGGCGGCGACGGAATACAGGTTATGGAAGCTACCGGCGGTAATTCCAGCGTGGCGGTGATTAACTCCAGAGTGGTAGGCGGGGATGCGGTACAATGTAAAGACGGCGCCCATTTGGATATTTGGAATGGGAATCAATATATCTTTAGGTAAGATAAGAGGAGTAGGTACAATGAAACAATGCGGCGGTTTATTAAAAAAAAGCCTAGCGGCTGTAATGTGGTTTATGTTTTTATCCGTAAACGTATGGGCGGCGGATTATTATGTTGCTGTAAGCGGTATTAACACAAATGACGGCTCCGTAAGCGCTCCGTGGCAGACCATTACCTATGCCTTAGGCCAAGCTAATAAAGGCGATACAATACACGCTGCCGCAGGCGCCTATTCCTCAGCAGCTAATGGGGAGACCTTTCCGCTCTATCTAAAGGACGGGGTTTCCCTATCCGGCGAGAATAAAAATACTACCATCTTGGATGCCGCAAATGGTTCCAGAGTTATAGACGGTCAAAGAATAACGTCGGCCGCCTTAAGCGGTTTCACCATAACAGGCGGCAAAGCTCCCATCGGCGCAGGCATAAAATTGACTCACTCCTCTATTGATATTACTGATAACATAATTACCAATAACCGGGCCGCAAGCGGAGCCGGCGTTTATCTGCGCACATACAGCGGAACATTAAGCGGAAATATTATATTTAGCAACATATCCTCCAAAGACGGAGCCGGTATCAGATTAGAAGAATCAAGCGGAAGTATTATAAATAACACTATCTCCCAAAACTTGGCCGGAGCAGGAGCCGGTTTTTATATTATCGAGGGTAATTCCAACATAAAGCTAAACCAAATAATCCAAAATACCGCTTATATGCAGGGCGGTGGATTCTTCGTAATCTATTTTTCGGGCAGTATCAGCCATAACACAATAAGAGAAAACAAAGCTACTACAGGCAGCGGAGGCGGCCTTTTTACAGTAAATTTTTCAGGCAAGCTGAACAACAATTTAATCATTAAAAATACAGCCGATGCCGTAGGTGGAATTTATGCCGATAATTTAGCTGCCAGCGCTCAAATAATTAACAATACAATAGCCGATAATATCGGCAGCCTGCCCGGTTCTGTAGGCGGAATGCAGGCGACTGAATCTGCGGCTGTAATTAAAAATAATATTTTCTGGAATAATGGCGCGGATAATATGTTTGCCGGATTGGATACCACGTATTCAGCTACTGATCCCATAACAGAATCAACTCTTTCCGGTATAAGCTATTCCCTTATAGATGATTATGCGGGACAGAATAATAATATATCCGCAGACCCGCTGTTTGTGGATGTACCGGGCAATGATTATCATCTGACGGCCGGCTCTCCTGCCATAGATGCGGGGATTTCCGATACGGCGATTACTTCTGACTTAGACGGTAATCCGCGTGTCCTAGGTCTTAATACTGACATGGGGGCTTATGAAACCCTGGTATGTACAGATGCCGATAGCGACGGGTATTTCGCCACTTCCGGCTGCGGTACAGAGGTAGACTGCGACGATAGCAATCCGGCTGTAAATCCGGGTGCAACCGAGGTTTGCGATTTGGTAGATAACAATTGTAACGGGCAGGTAGACGAAGGCGTAACCAGTACGTATTATGCGGATGCCGACGGCGATACTTACGGTAATCCGGCGGCCAGCATTCAAGCCTGTTCCGCTCCGGCCGGTTATGTAGCCGATAATACGGATTGCGATGACAGCAATCCGGCTGTAAATCCGGGTGCGGTTGAGGTTTGCGACTTGGTAGATAACAATTGTAACGGGCAGGTAGACGAAGGCGTAACCAGCACCTATTATGCGGATGCCGACGGCGATACTTACGGTAATCCGGCGGCCAGCATTCAAGCCTGTTCCGCTCCGGCCGGTTATGTAGCCGATAAT
>JAJRXT010000090.1 GCA_024276125.1 bacterium | reverse complement strand
TTTCAAACCCGCCCCTACAGCAAGAGGGGATATGTCACTCTTCTACAAAAATTTTACGTCAATCAAATCTATACAAAACACCAACTAGCTGATATATAAAAACATTTTAATTTTTCTTATGTCGAACTCAGGTTAGTATAGAATGGCATTGGGGCTTGTCCCCTCCCCTACAAGACATTTGCATCAATTAATTGATATGTAATAATATCTTAATATTCTTATGCCCTAACTCAAGTTAGGATTAGTTTTTTAAGCAGATTAAATATAAGAATTATTCGGGCTAGGATTGCCCCAAGAGATGTGGCTTGTCCAGACGGCAGTTTTTACAAATACCTAAGAAAATCAACCTACAATCTAGTATTTTATGCCTTAGTTTGTTGATTTCATAGGTATATACCAATCTTTTCAGTTGGATACAAATGTCGTAGACAGCGCTGCATTTGGAACAAAAAAAGTGTGAATGAGATTTAATATTTCCATCTAAACGTTTAAAGCCCTCATTAAAATCCAGCTCTAAAATACAATTTTCCCGTTTAAGACAACATATATGATGATCTACTGTTTTGATGCCGACTTCTGGAAAAAGAGGGCTTATTTCCTGATATATTTGCTCCAGCGTTGGATGTGTGCCATTATTTTTAATGGCATCTAAAATAGTTGTTTTTAGCTCATTACATGATAAATAACGAATATGGGTTATAAATTCATCAGACAACACACCAGATGAATCACATAAGCTAAAACTTTCGCTTAAGTATTGTTCTAATTTTTGAGAGACTTCATATCGGTAAGTGCATTCAGGACAATTTTTAAGGTGAGAAAAAAGGTTTTTATATCTTGGCAGATGCTTAGGTAAAAGGGGCAGCAACTCAATATCTTGTTCATAACATTGACAGCTCATTTTCTTATACCTGATTTTCTTTTTTTGTAGTTATTTTTTTCCCTCATTCCCCTTTTAAGTATTTCTTTTTTAAGAAACATTTTACCGCGGGCGATTCTGGACATAACCGTGCCTATAGGTATACACAGCATATCTGCAATTTCTTGATATGAATAACCGGATATATAGGATAGCAAAACAGGGGTCTTATATTTTTCATTTAGTTTATTTAAGGCTTGCTGTAATTCCCAGTTTAAAATATTTTCAAAATATTCTTCCCCGATATTTTTAAATTCTTGGGGGTTATAGGTGACTAAATCTATGTCTACTTGCGAATATTTCTTTTCTTTTGCAATGCGTTTTAAAAAGGCATTGCGCAAGATCATAAACAGCCAGCTCTTTATTTTTTTATTATCTTTGAGCTGGTGAAATTTTTCAAATGCGGCTTTAAATGTTTCTTGAGATAGGTCTTCCGCATCTGAACGATTACCGCAGAATCTGAAAGCGCTGCGATAAATAAAATTCAAGTAAGGAAGAGCTAAGCTCTCAAAATCGACGACGTCGTTTCTTTTCTCAGCTAACATAAAATTTTCCGATTATTTAGGTAAGGTCCTTCCTTAATAAAGTTTAAAGCTTTATTGCTTAATTGTCAAATAATTTTGCAATATTAATTTTATTTAACGTGAGTTCGGCATAAAATCAGTTTAAAATATTTGTAAAAGATAAAACCATGAGGAACCCTTTTTTCAAGAAGGGTTTCCCCCAAGGTTTTATCCTTTACAAGTAAGTTAATCAATTATACCGAACACATGTTATTTACTTATAATTAATTTTATTGAGACAATAAACAAACATATACCGAAGATTTTTTTTAACAAGGAATTAGGGATTATTTGAGTTAAATATACTCCTATAAACACGCCGATAACTGCCCCCAACCCCATAATAGCGCCAGCCCTCCAATCTATATTATTTAATTGCTGGTGCCCGATTACTCCCATAACAGAGGCCGCTGCAATGAAAACCAATGAAGTTCCTATGGCCTTTTTCATTTCAAAATCAAACATAAAAATCAACGCAGGAATAACCACGGTTCCTCCGCCAATTCCCAATAAACCGCATGTAAAACCGGCAAATACGCCGGTTAAAATAAAATACAAAGTCGTCATAGTTTTATCTCCTAATACCGAAATTAATCAAAGGATTATTTGCTCATATCCTAATAATATAATATACTAAAGATTATATTATGATACAAGAAAACCAAAAACTTGCCTGAAAGACAAAATAAAAAATGGTTACTTTAGTTGACTCCGAAATCAAAGCCGTTTAATTCTATTAGCTGTCATTCTTAAACGAAACGAAGTGAAGAATCTGCTCGCATAATGGAAGCAGATTCTTCGGCCTCCGGCCTTAAGAATGACAGAATATAATTTTTTTCGGAGAGAACTCAATAGCCATTAAATAAACAGAACATACAAAAACATAAACCAAAAATATGGGAGTTTTTAATGATAAACAATATAACGCTAAAACGAGAACCCGTCTATTATACCGCCGGTTTCGGTGGAATGGACGTAGAACGCTCGCCGCTTTACCTGCAAACTAAACGCTTTGATGGTAAGGATAATGATTATACCGCCGGAATTATTGACAAACTGTCACAACGCATAGCCTCAGAATACAAGCAATATCGGTTAAAAACAGCAGTTATCGACAAATTACCAAAGCAGATAATAATAATAAACGCATTAGAAGACCATATTCCACTAGCTTACGAGACGCGCCGGATTCTGGATGATTATATATACCAAAATGGATGGGACTGCAGCACGCATATTGTAAATAGGCGGAATAATTTATTTAATTTACTCAAGTCAAATCCAAGGCAAAGCATGGTAATAAGTCAGTGTGCAAACCCTGCCGTATATAATCACAAAACATGTCTGGAATTAATTAAAATGGGAGTAACCGTAATACCCGGGACTGCTACTGCTGCGGGCGGGGAGGTTGATAATATAAATACGGCAGCGCTGGCATCCGCTAAAAAAACCGACTGGCAGCTTGCGGCGCATTTTCGGCTAGGCTCTGCGGGGATAATACTTGAAAGCATCTACGCTAAAAAATATAATTCCGATAATGAATTTGCCCCATTAACAGATGAACTGTTAAAGGTTTTTAATGAAGAAGATGGATTATATAATCTGATTGATAAAGGAACTAATGTGTTAATTAGTTTGTCAAAAAGGCTGGAGGATAGAAAAAAGAGTGGAAATCCATTAAGAATACAGGTAATATTTGATCCTATAGCCGGTTGTATAAATCAGGTTATAGGCGATGCCGCCCGCGGATTATGCTTGGCCGGCAATTGGCAGGATTTTGTTAATAATACAACAGCATGGTTTAAAGACAGCCTGGCATATTATAATTTAGCTTGAAGGAGAAATTATGGATACATACAAATTAATATTAAAGCGCCGTTCTATTCGCCGGTTTAAGCCTGATAATATTTCATTTGATATCTTAAAAAAACTGGTAAATACCGGACGACTAGCCCCTTCGGCTGCTAATCTTCAACCTATTGAATATATTATAATAGAGGATAATAAGATAAAAAGTAGGGTTTTTAAAACCCTAAAATGGGCGGGATATATAAGCCCGGCGGGTAATCCTCCGGCAGGGCAGGAGCCTGCGGCATACATTGTCCTGGCGGTAAATACAGATATTAAACCCACTGGAGCGGACAAGGATGTAGGCGCTGCTTGTGAGAATATTATATTGAGCGCCCTATCATATGGCATTGGAAGCTGCTGGATAGAGTCTATGGATAAAGCAGAATTACAAAAAATACTACAAGTCCCTGATCGTCTGATTATCAATTCGGTTATCGCCTTGGGTTATCCCAATGAACAGCCTATGCTTGAAGAATTAAGCGATCCGTATGCCTCTATAGAATATTGGAAGGATGATAACGGCTGTCTGCATGTTCCAAAACGCCGGCTGGATGATATTTTGTACCACAACACATATCCCGCAGCAGAAGAAATTAAGTGGGAGATTGCCTGGAATGGCTCCGAGGAAGAAGAGGCCTATCTAATAAAGGGATTCTTAGAAAATAATAATATCCCCTGTGTATTAGAAACCTCCAAATTTCATGAAATACCGGTTAACTTCAGCTTGCTAAGCCAGATTCGCATAATGACCCCAGAGGATAAAACAACAAGAGCAAGAGAGCTAATCCATGAACGCAACACAAAAGTAGAATGTCCTGATTGCGGAACATTAAATCCAACTGACAATCCTACATGCAAATCTTGCAGCTATGAACTGAATTAAGCGGCTATCAGCTAGTGGAGCGTTTCATTAAAAAAGATATCATTAGCCGTCATTCTGAACGAAACGGAGTGGAGAATCTTCAGGCATATGCGAGCAGATTCTTCGGCTGAAAGCTTAAGAATGACAAACAAAAAAAAGCTTTTCATTATAGCATGGACTTTAAGTCAACAGCATTGACCTTATGCTGGGTTAGCAATGTTTAGATAACAAACACTTAAAACATCTTTTTTAGGCTTTTTCATGACAGGGCTTAACCCATCCTACCTTAAACAATGTGTCTTTCGGGATGAGACCTCCCGAAAGACACATTGCCCGCTACAGGTTATTATTCCTGTTTAATTAGATGTTTGCGATATAATTTATGGCAATCCATGCAAATACCCAATAGCTTAACAAAATGTTCTCTGGCGCCCTCAAAGTTTTGATTTTCAAACTCGTCTCTAATCTTAACCACTAATTCTCTTTGTACATTACATTGTTCTTTCCATTCGACTACATGACTACGGTGCGCCGGAGAGATTCGCTCTGCTGTATAATCACTTAAAATTATCAAATTATCAGTGGCTCTTTTTATCTTTTCTAGATCATAATTAATAAACCCGTAGAAAAGATACTCTAAATTATCCCAACTGCGATTCATAAGCGTATTTAGCCTATCTTCAGCCTTAGGCTTCATCTTCTCAAGCTTAGTTTCCTGCTTTTGGGGCGGCTGTCCTCCGCAGCTAAGGCCGCATAAGGCCAAAAGAGTAATAACCGCACATAATTTCACCACATGCTTCTTCATATCATCTCCCCCTTTGATATTTTAAAACCATCCGTCATATATACCAGTCTGCCAGCCAGTATTATTAAAATTATGAATAATGATTATTCACTAAATAAGTTAGCATTATGGGGAGAATTTGTCAAAAGAAAATCATCCGCTTTTAATCGGTTGGAAAAGTTAAGCTTTAATAATCACTCAGACTCTTGCTCTTTTTCCAACTCTTGTTTTATAAGCTCGATGCGGCGGGCGGCATATTTGCCTTGAGTAGTATTTCCATGTTCTTTCATTATTTTTTGATAAAGTTTTACGGCTTCCTTTAATTGCCCTAACTGCTGGTAAGCCTCCCCTGCCTTAAAGCGTGCGGTTACTGCCCACATATCGGCATCCGAGGACAAATAGGTTACCTTAAGATATTCGACAATCGCTTCTTTTAGCTTACCTTGTAATTGATATGTTTCTCCAAGCCAATATCTGGCTTCAGTTTTTAATTTATTTTCAGAAGCATTTTTTATCACTTGTTTAAATGCCATGACTGCCGAATCATATAGTTTTTGTTTTTGCAGGTGAATTCCTATTTGTAAGCGTTCTTCACCGGGAAAAACAAAATCTGGATAATCTTTAATGATTTTTTGATGTGCCTGAGTTGCTTGCGGTACATTGTTTAGCTGCTGATAACAAAGACCGATTAAATACTGTACCTGAGCGGCCAGATTCGATTGAACCTCTGGTTGATTTAGGCTTTTATTAAGATATGGAATAGCCTCTGAATAGTTTTTCTGATAATACAATATACCGCCTTGACGAAAATACGCCAGCGCCATATGTCGGCTTTTGGGGTAATTATCCGATAGCTTATGATATTCATTCATGGCTTTAGGCAGGTTGCGGCCGGCATTTAATAGTGATTCGGCCAGCATGAACTGAGCCTCGGACAACTTAGGGCTGTTGGCGAATTTGATTAGAATTTCGCGGTAAACCTTAGCTGCCGCCAGATACAGTTTTTGTTCAAATAACCTATTTGCTTGCTGAAAATAGCTGTCACTGGAGAAACCGCCCGGATTGTTGGTAAGAAATTGAGAGGATGCCTCCAGTATTTTTTGATATTCACCCATACGCAGATAACATTGCTTTAGCAGCTTATCAGCATGATAGACAAAGGGATGATCCGAAAAATTTGTATTTAGATTCTGCAATACCTCAACTACTTGCGAATATTTTTTTTGCTTAAAATAATTTTGTGCAAGCTGCCAGATTATTTCCTGCTGCCATTGGCTGTTGGGATAATAAGCCAAAAATTGTTCAAAAGCGCTGTTGGCTTTGGCTATTTTTTCTTGCTTAATATAAGTCCAGCCGCGCCAGTAATGAGCTTCCTCGGCGGCTTGCGTTTTTGGATATTCTTTTATTATTTTATCCAACAGCTTATGTACCAGCGTATAATCGCTGCGATTATAATATCCCCAGGCCAGCCTTAATTTCGCTTGCTGGATTAATTCGTCATCCATATAACGATCAATTACGCCTCCAAAAGCTGCAATACCGCCTTCAAAATCACCTTTTAAATAAAGGGCTTCTCCCATTTTAAATTGGGCGCTTGCGGCATAGGAGCTGTCTGGATAATCTTCTAATAATTCGTTAAAGGTAGAACGGCTGTAATCATAATTACCCAGTTGGAAATAACAAACACCTATTTTATACTTAGCCTTATCCACCAGCTTACTATGCGGTAGATTATCCAATATGACAGAATATGATTTTATGGCGGAAGGGTAATCCTTCTTCATAAACAAGCATTCGCCGGTCATAAAATGGGCTTTATCAAGCAATCGGCTGAAGGGATATTTACTGACCAGCGACTGATAGGCCATTTTGGCGCGGGTAAAATCACGCAATTGAAAATAAGCTTCGCCAATCATAAATTGCGCTCTATCTGCTGGTTTGCCCAGCGGATCATATTCAATTACATGTTTATAAGCATCTATTGCTTTTGCATAAAGCTTTCGCTTGTAATAGTTTTTACCTATTTTAAAGCCGGTTTGAGCTTGTAATTTGTTGCTGCGGAATTTTTCCGTAAGCTCCTGCCAAGTGTCTATAGCGGATTGATCGTCATTTAATTTAAGATAGGATTCCGCCAATAATTGATAGCATCTAACAGCAAGGCTGCGATAGGGAGACAATGTTAATAATTGTTTAAAGATTTTAATCGCCTGTTTATAATTACGGGATAAAAACAATATATGAGCGTCTTTAAACAACTCTTCTGTACGAACCAACTCTGCATCCGGCGCATCTTTCACCTCATTAAAAACTTCAATTGCATCTCTATATTGTCCTAATTGATAATAAGCCCAACTTAGCAGGTAGCTGGTTTCTTTTTTATAATTATTCTGTGGATACTCCAGGCTGAATTTATTTATAGTCTCAATAGTAAGGGAATATTTCTCCTGCTGATAATAAACCAAAGCCAATTTATACATGGATTCTTCTATTAATGGACTTTTGGGGAACTGTTTGATTAGATGAGAATAGCTTTTGACCGCCTGCGGGAATTCTTTTAGTTTAAAATAGCAGTCGGCTATACGAAAATATACCAAATCATATGCGGCATTCTTGTCAGATTGTTGTCCTATAAACTTTTGATAGTTTTGTATTGCATCGGCATATTGTCCTTTTTCATATAACTGGTCGGCTTGACCGAGTTTTAGACTTATAGTTTGTTTTCTGACTTGTTTTTTGAATTTGGTTTTGGGATATTCAGTAACCAACTGTTCATAAGCCCTAAGCGCCATTTGGGGATTATTTTGCTTTGCATAACTATCCCCTACATAAAACAATATCTCTTCCCGCCTGATATGTTCAGGACTATTGTCTAATACCGACATATATGCTTTAGCGGCATTTTCATATTGCTCTAAATAATAATAACAGCGGGCAATATAAAGCTGTACCTGATCTTTATTTTCGGTTTGTTCCGTGTTTTGTTTTAATAGTTGAAACTGCTGTAATGCTACATCATATAGTTGATCTTTGTACAGCTTTCTGGCAAAGGTAAATTGCTGGTTACTATCGGTAAAATCAGCCGCAGAGGCGGGATATACCTGGAAAAGCAGGAACAAGCTGAGGACGATAATATAATAACGGTAGATATGGTTTGGTTTAATCTTTTTCATGGCCAAATCATAACAGGATTATAAAATATAGTCAACTTACTCTCAGAGAGAGTTTTTCTGCTTTGCATGTTTTGATAACGTGTAATAAGTCGGCAATCTGGGTCTTCATTGACCCAGAGCCTTCAGGGGTAATGCTGTTAGGTGGATTAGTCTGTCATTCTGAACGAAGCAACGCGTAGTGAAGAATCTACTCATGTATGCGGGGGAGATTCTTCGGCCTCCGGCCTTAAGAATAACAGCTACTTTAAGTCAACAGTATTAGCCTTTAGGCTATTTACTTTTATAATCTCCACCAGCAGATTAGCTGATTTTTCCATATCATTTGATAAAATAAACTCATTAGTTGAGTGAGGATTCTGCATACCGGTACCCATAATTATAGTTTCAATCCCCACACCATTAAATATATTGGCGTCGCTGCCCCCGCCGCAGGCGCTAAGCTCAATCTTTTGCCCCAATGCCTCAGCCGCTTGTTTAACCAGCGTTATTAACGGGGAGTCTACCGCTACATTCATAAGCGGATATTCCGGTCTGATATCTTCTTCTACACTGGGCAGTCCAGCGGATGATTTAAAATTATTTACCGCAGAAGTAAATGCCTGCCGCATATGTTCTGTTTGTCTTTCCAGTTTAGCAGGATTATGACTGCGGGCTTCCCCTGCAAGTTCTACGTAATCGGGCACAATATTAGCAGCGCTGCCGCCTTTTATCGTGCCGATATTTGCGGTGGTCTCATGATCAATGCGCCCCAATTTCATACCAGCAATGGCGCAAGCGGCCAGTAAAATTGCATTAATTCCCTTCTCTGGATTTACACCGGCGTGTGCCTTTAGTCCGTGTACTTTAAATTTTATACTGTTTGCAGCCGGCGCTTGGTTTATAATAGAATCAGCCGCCATACCGTCATAAGCTAGGCAATATTTATAATCTAATTTGGAGTAATCCAAATTTTTAGCTCCCAATAACCCGATCTCTTCTGCCGCCGTAAAGACTATCCCCAGCTTACCTATTGGAATATTCTGCTCTTTTATGGTCAGTAAGGCTTCCAGTATAATCGCAATTCCAGATTTATCGTCAGCGCCCAAAATGGTTTTTTTATTGGTATAGAATTTACCGTTTTTATATATTGGTTTTATGTTTTCTCCCGGGGCTACCGTATCCAAATGCGCATTTAACATTAAGGGAATGCGGCTGTCCCCTGCGCCCTTAAAATGCGCTATCAAATTGCCCGTTTGCCCGCCGATTTTATCGCCCGCTTTATCGAGCTGAACGCAGGCGCCCAATTTTTTCAGCTTATCGGTTAAATATTCGATTAATTGCCCCTCTTTTTTGGAAAGGCTGTCAATGCTTATAAGTTTGACAAATTCATCATGCAGGCGTTGTTTGTTTATCATGAAGGGCGCTCCTGATATATTTGTGTCCATTAAATGAATATTTGTAGTAGTAGGCTTATAAGCAATTGTACTACAACTACGTAGATGCCGACCTTTAGGTCGGCTGTTGTTTGCGCGGGTCTTAACCCGAATAATTCGGGAGGTTAATCTGAGGCAATGTGTACCATATTGAAATTATAAACGTTTTACGCTTCCAATCAAAAAGATTAAAAACACAAATTGTATTTTCTTATACGGTATGCTATTGTCTTGTTTTATAAGCTGTTTCCGCAGATATTTGCTATGTCTCATGAAATATGCGGGTTAAGGCTTGGTTTGTATGTCTGACAGGCCGACCTGAAGGTCGGCGTCTACGTATAAAAATCGGGGAATGAATCTAGCCGTTAAGCAAATTCTTTAGCGCCCTAAAAGAGCAGTCAGCCAAAGGCGCTATGGAATATTTTTTACCGACTTGGGCAATATTATGAGCATCGGAAAAGCTAAAACATTGCAAGCGTTTTTGCGGGAATCTTCTTTTTAAATTGTTTTGGTAGGAGATATTTTTTAAATCAAAGGCCAAAATACCGTACTCTTCTATCATAGCAGGAAAAAAGGCTTGCCGCTGCTTATTTTTATCTAAATGATTGCTTATTAATATACCCCCGCTGTTTCTTACTTCACGGATTATTCTTTCAGCCCCGCCGATTACTCTAAAATGACAATTACCCCTGTTAGGCGCGCTAATACCCAAATTATTAAGTAAATCATCCAATTTACTTTTGGGAGTTTGTTTAGGAAATAAGGCCAGAAAATATACGTCATTTAGCTGCGGCGCTATCGTAGATAATTCCACCCCGGGTAATACGACAAGCGGGGTGTTCTCTGCCGCCTGCCTTACTTTATCTACATAATCTACACAGTGATGATCGCATATGGCAATCATCTGAAAGCCTGCATCCAAGGTATGCGACACCAAGCGCCGGCTGAAATCAGCGTCGGGTTCTCCGGCAAAGCATAAGGACGCCGGAGTATGGATATGTAAGTCTAATTTATACAATTTATTAATTAGCGGAAGGACAAAGCCGGTTTATACAGCATCTGTTACATTGAGGTTTGCGGGCTTTGCAAATATTCCGTCCGTGTAAAATAAGCAGATGAGATAAGATTATCCAGTCAGATTCGGGTATTATACGCATTAGGTCAAATTCTATTTTTACCGGATTCTTTTGCGTACTTAGGCCAAGGCGTCCGGCCAGCCGCCCAACATGAGTATCCACCACAACTGAAGGTATACCAAAATATGTACCTAATACTACATTTGCGGTTTTGCGGCCGACTCCGTCTAAACCCACCAGATCCTCTAAGTTTGACGGTACTTGTCCATTGTATTTTTCAATTATAGATTGGCAGCATTTAATAATATTTTTAGTCTTATTCTTATAAAAACCGGTGGATCGGATATCTTCTTCCAGTTTGGCCTGATCTACTTCGGCATAATCTGTAGCAGTTTTGTATTTTTCAAATAACCGTTCGGTAATTTGGTTTACGCGTACATCCGTACATTGAGCTGATAAAATAGTTGCTATTAATAATTCTAACGGATTACTGAAATTTAGCGAGCATCCGGCATTCGGATACTCTTTTTTAAGTATGCTGATAATTTGCAGATAAGCGCCTTGTGGCTGGGATGGGCTTTGGGCATCTTTATTTAACAAGATTAATACTTATTTCAGGAGGCATATTGATAGTATTATGCACAAGACAATGCTCAGCCACCTTAATAATGGCTTGTTCTCTTTCCATGTTTTTATATCTAGGCAGTTTAATATCAACTTTTACATTGCCAATACGGGCAGGATTGGAGGCCTTTTCCCATTTAATGTTTAACGTCATATCATTTGGGTTTATTCCGCTGTTTTTACAATAATTTAAAATATATACGCCCATACAGGTTGCTAGGGAAGCTATAAATATTTCAGGCGGCGTCATCCCCTCGTCATTACCTTCTTGTTCCAAGGGCTGATCTACAATAATTTGATGCCCTCTGGCCGCTACGACAAATTTCTTTTTACCCTTGTGGGCTAAGAACATTTCCATAAAATTTATCCCCTTAAAGGGTTAGTATATATAACGCTAATCATGCTGGATTAAATCTTTAAAATATGGACTGAAAATAGCATTGTTAAAAATAATTGTCAAGTATTTTGATTCCAGCTTTGCGGGTTAATATAAAAATTAGCAAAAAAAATTTGCTATTTATAAAATTTATGATAAAGTATTATTATTATGTCAGATATAAAAATACTAGTTGTAACCGACAAAGCCAATGAATTAACAATTATAAGATACAGCGTAAAAGAGAGCGGCTATAGCCTTGTTGAGGCTGGCAGTCCAAGCCAAGCGCTGGAGCTGGCGCGTAGCCACAAACCATACTTGATGCTCTTAGATGCGGATTATTCCGCTTTGGCGCCGAAAGAATTTTTACAAATCGTAGAATACGCTAAAGAACATAAACTTTGTTTAATCTTAATTATCTCAGAATCATTAACCGAAAACTTACAAAAACATTTAAACAGACCATCAATAGATTATATTAAAAGACCGCTTGACAGACTTGGGGTTTTGTTTCGTATTAAGTCCGTGATGAGGTATAAAGACGTACAAAACGCCTTAGACGTATTAAGAGATAAACTGAAAGAAAATATCGAAAGATTCAGGCAAACGGTTGTCCTTGATGAAGAAAGCGGAATATATAATTACAATCATCTGCTCTATCTCTTAAAAAGAGAATTTGCCCGCGCAGTACGATATAACCTTTCTCTAACATTTATCAGTGTAAACATTCCCGCCTTAGGAGAGATTGAAGAAAAATACGGCGCCAGACAAAAAGGCCGCCTGCTTGGCGAATTGGCCGGCAGTATAAAGAAATCTCTGCGCATAAGCGATATACTGGCTAGATGCAGAAATGATAGATTGGGTATCCTTTTGGTACAAACCGATAATAAAAACGCTCAATCAGTGGGTAAAAAAATATACCGACAGCTAAAAACATATCGCATCAGCCTGCCAAAGCTTGCAGATTCGGATATTTCCGAAGAAGATTTAGCAATCGGCGCTAATATAAGTTTAGGCTTCTCCTCTTTCCCAAGTAACGAAATCAACAGTTTTGAAGAATTGATAACAGCCGCTGAAGCCCAGTTTTCCTCTTAAGCCCTAAGTAGATATGTTTTTGGACTGTCGTTTTGAGCGTAAGCGAAGGTTCTATATAGTATTGCAAAGATTAAATTTTTCACGGAGTTTATTCTTGAGTTTTAGCGAAGGGTTTAGAATGACAAGATGAATGTCTCCATTTTGAGAAAAAGCTTTATCATGGATGTGAGGTCAAAATGCCTGTAACTTTAAATATACCGGATGAAATCCTGGAAACGATAAAAGTTCCTAAAAATCAAGCAGAGAAACAGCTTTTAAAGGAAATGGGCTTTCTCTTATATAGCCGGGGCTTTACTTCCATGGGTATTGCTAGGAAACTGGCTGGAATAACCAAATGGGAGTTTATTGAAGGGCTGGCCGAGCGGGAAATACAAAGACATTATTCCGAAAAAGATTTGGAAGAAGATATAAATTATGCCAAAGGTGGTTAGTAATTCATCACCGCTTATTCATCTAGCTAAAATAGATCAGCTTGATCTATTGAAAGATTTTTTCAGCACGGTTATAATCCCCGAAGCTGTTTACCATGAATGCGTGGCAGAGGGTAAAGGGCGCGAGGAGGTTGCCCTGATAAAGGCCGCGGACTGGCTTAATATATCACAGGTTAATGACAAAAATCTGGTTAGGTTATTGCTGACTACTTAGGTTATTGCTGACTACTATTGACGCTGGTGAATCGGAGGCCATTGCTTTAGCTTTGGAAATAGGCGCAGACTTAATACTGCTGGATGACTCAGATGCCAGGGAGAAAGCCCGGCTTTACGGGTTAAGTATAACCGGTACTATTGGCGTAATTTTGCGAGCCAGTAAGGAAAGCAACATTTTTTCTTTTAAAGAAACGTTGGAAAGATTGAAGAGAAATGGTTTCTGGATAAGTAATGCGTTAAGAACACGATTGTTGAGTGGAGATTAATCATTATTACCGACACTCTTGCAAATTGCCATTAAACTGCAATTCATATAAACAGGAATATATACCGCCTTTTACCAGCAGCTCTTCATGAGAACCTTCCTCTGCTATTTTACCCTTATCAAGTACAATAATTTTGTCTACGTTTTGTATGGTAGATAAGCGGTGGGCTATAATAATTGCCGTGCGTCCCTGCATAAGTTTTTCTACAGCGTCTTCAATCAGCGCTTCAGTATGACTGTCTACATTAGAGGTTGCCTCATCCAAAATTAACGCTTCAGGATTAAAAGCCAAAGCGCGGGCAAAGGCTATCAACTGACGCTGTCCTACGGATAAATTAGCCCCGCCCTCTTCTATCGGCTCTAAATATTTTAGGGGTAACTGCTCAATAAATTGATGAGCATTTACTCTTACGGCGGCATCTTGGGCTTGCATTTCGCTTATATTTTCATCACCCAGCCTGATATTATCTAAAATTGTACCGGAAAATAAAAAGGGTTCCTGTAAAACCAAGCTTATTCTATTGCGCCAGCTTTGTATATTAATATTGCGGATATCGTGACCGTCTATTAGAATAGAACCGGTTTTTAATTCATAAAAACGCATAAGCAGGTTTATGATTGAAGTTTTACCGGAACCCGTAAAACCTACCAGAGCTACCTTTTGGCCTTTATCTACCTTAAAAGAAATATCTTTTAATACCTGCTCATCTTTTTTATAGGCAAAGCATACATTTTTAAATTCTATTTGCTTAGCAAAATTATCGATAGATTTGGGATTATCAGCCGATATAAATCCAGTATCAGTATCCAGCAGATTAAACACCCTCTCAGCCGCCGCCATAGCTGATTGCAGAATATTATATTTTTCACTAAGATCGTTTATCGGGCGGAAAAACCGCTGCGCATATTCAATAAAGGCCACCAATATGCCAAAGCTTAAAGTCCCTTGTACGATTTGCGCTCCCCCGTACCAGATAATAAGCGCCAGCGCTAAAGCGCTTATTACTTCTATAATCGGGAAAAATACCGCATAATATAAAATAGTTTTGAGATACGAGTTAAGATAATCTGCGTTTATTTTTTTAAATTCAGATAGGTTTTTCTCTTCACGGCAAAAGGCCTGCACTATACTCATACCACTGATATTTTCTTGTAAATAGGTATTTATTTTGGCTATATAACGGCGAATTTGGCGGAAAGATGTTCTTACCTTATGCCTGAATGATAAAGTCACATAAAAAATAAGCGGGATTACAGAAAAGACAACTAGCGCAAGCTTAAGATTCATCCACATAAGTACGCTCATTATCCCAAGCAACATAAACAGATCGCCCATAATGGATACTATGCCGGATGAGACCATTTCATTTAATACTTCAATATCGCTTATTAAGCGGCTCATTATCCCGCCGACGGATTGGGAGTCAAAGAAACTAAGCGACATATGCTGCAAGCGCTCAAATAACCGCATCCTTAAATCCAGCATTACGCTTTGACCTGTATACTGCATAAGCTGAATATGCGCGTAACGTATAGCGAATTGCAATAAGAGTATCCCAATAAAAATTAAGGCC
This sequence comes from bacterium, assembly GCA_024276125.1. Lineage (GTDB taxonomy): Bacteria > SZUA-182 > SZUA-182 > SZUA-191 > JAJRXT01 > JAJRXT01. The sequence continues at coordinate 7,472 of JAJRXT010000090.1, read as the reverse complement.
AGCCGATTTAATCCGGCGATGTTTTTATGTGGGATATACTCATCTATGGCAATTTTGGTTAAATAAGGACCAATTAACCCCAATAGCGAGACCAAAAACAACAACACTATGGATAATAAAATATAATACTTATAGGGCGATAAATATTTACTTAAGCGCTTTATCAACTGCCAGTCATATACTTTCCCGGCGGTTTGACCTTCATAATGATGGAGTTTCATTTATTTTATTCTTATTGTAGATGCGGGTTTTTAAACCCGCTATTGTAGGTCTAACAGGCCGACCTAAAGGTCGGCGGCTACATCGATCCCGCTATTTATGTTTCTATAACAGGTGTTAGATTTGAGAATCTGACACCACAAATAAGCTTATGTTGTCATTCTGAGGCCGAAGGTTGTCAGGTCTGATGACCTGCCAACACAACAACGGATACTGTACGGTTTATTGTAGGGGCGGGTTTCAAACCCGCCCCTACAGGATTAGCCTGTCATTTTGAAGACCAAAGGCCGAAGAATCTCCCCCCACAATAGCGAGTAGATTCTTCACTCCGCTTCGCTGCATTCAGAATGACAAGTACGTATGCGTATAAACCAGTCATTACTTTTAGCTTGCTCTGTCCTTCGCAAATTGCGCCAGCATCTGCTGTCGTTTATACAATTTAGCATATATCCCGCCTATCGCCAGCAGCTCTTCATGGGCGCCTTTTTCTGCTATCCTGCCCTTATCTAATACAATGATACAATCCGCCCATTGAAGCGATGATATACGGTGAGAAACAATCAGGCAGGTGCGCTTGCGGATAACAGGGAATAAGTGTTTTAATATTTTTTGCTCGGTTAGTGTATCCACATTTGAGAATGTATCATCCAAAATAAGAATCTGCGGATTAATCGCCAGCGCCCGGGCAAGCGCCGTACGTTGACGCTGTCCGCCGGACAGGGTTATTCCGCGTTCGCCTAATGCGGTATCATAACTTTGCGGAAAATTCTCTATTTCAGATGCGATTTGTGAGATAAAGGAAGCCTCTTTTACTTGTTGTAAATCGAATAAATCTAATCCATAGGCTACATTCTCAGCAATAGTTTTAGAAAATAAAAACCCCTCCTGAGGGACATAACCTATCATCCTGCGCAGTTTTTTTAATGGAATTTTTTTAATATTAATATCATCTAAGAGTATCTCGCCATCACTGGGGTCATATATACGCGGCAGCAGGTTTACCAGAGAGCTTTTACCGGCGCCTACCTCGCCTACTATGCCCAAAGCGCCGCCGGCTTTAATCAGCAGATTAATATTATCTAATACCAACGCGCCCGAATTACCATTACTGTCGGTATAAGACAGGCTCACGTCCTTGAATTCTATTTTACCCGTTATATTGGATAACTTAGCCGCCGGTATGGTATTTTCATTATCTTTTATTTCAGGCTCTAAAGCCAATATCTTATTTATTCTGGACATAGCCGCAGAGCCGCGTTGAAACAGATTTGTGACCCAGCCAAAAGCCATCATGGGGAATGTTAAGAGCGCTAAATAAGCGCTAAAGGCCACAAAATCTCCCAAGCTGATTTCACCTCTTATCACCTGAGCGCCCCCCAGCCAGATAACAATTATCATACCTATACCCAAAGTTAGGCTCATAATCGGCAGAAAAAGTCCCCAGACACCGGATAATTTCATGTTGCGCCGTAAGTATTCCCGATTTTGCGCCATAAATTTTTTATATTGCGCTTCTTCCTGTACATAGGCTTGGGTAAGGCGTATACCTGACAAATTTTCCTGTACTTGAGCGCTCATTTTGGCAAGTTGTGCCTGCGACGCTTTAGAGCAGTTATAGCCTTTATCGGTTAGCCGACTAATAATAAAAGAAAGGAACGGCAGAGGAATAAGAGCGGCAGCGGCCAGTCTATAGTTTAAATAGCACATCATGCCGGCGGCGGTTATAAATAAAATTACGGTGCTGCCAAGGTGCATAATCCCGGGGCCTAGCGCCATGCGTACCGAATTTAAGTCATTAGTCAGCCGCTACATGGTGTCGCCGGTTTTGGTATGAATAAAATATGAGCGCGAGAATTTTTGTAAATGCGCAAAAAGGTCATTACGCAAATCATATTCCATAACCCGTGATACGCCGATTAGTATGCGGCGCATAAAATAGCGGAATATACCCTGAAGGATAGTAACTCCCAGGATAAGCCCGGCGTATTTTAACAACACCGAAGTATCGGTAATGTTTTTAAGAGCGTTTATGGCGTACTTTAGCGCTAATGGAGCAATCAGGCTTATGGTATTGGTAAAAAACAAAAACACCAAGCCCATAAGAATTTTCTTACGGTAGCGTGAAATGTATTTTTTTAATGGAATAAAATTTTCTATCAACATAGCGTTGCCTATTGTAAGGCATTTGAATAAAACTGTAAACCCGAATAATTCATGAGAGCAAGCAAAAATTTGACTTTTACAACAACAAGTGTTAATTTGTCTTTAATCCCTTAATTATCTATAAATACAGCTTAATATCTAACCAAATGAATAAAGACTCAAAATATGTTATAAGCGCCTGCGGGCTTACCAAAAATTTTCCTAAATTAAAGCGATATCGTGAGATGCTTTTGCATCCTTTTAAAAAAGAAGAGGTTGTTGCTCTTCGCGGGGTGGATTTAAAAATAGCCGAAGGCGAGTTGTTCGGTCTGTTAGGGCAAAACGGCGCCGGCAAGACCACTTTAATAAAAATTCTCTGCACGCTTATGCTGCCCAATGAGGGTGACGCCAGTATAAACGGCTATGATATATTCAAACACGCAAGGCAGATAAGGCGTTCTATCGGTTATGTGGTAAGCGAGGAAAGAAGCTTTTTCTGGCGGCTTAATGGAAAACAAAACCTTAATTTTTTTGCTGCGCTGAATAATTTAAATTCAGTAGACACTAAAAAACGCGTAAAACAGGTATTGGAGATTACCGGATTAACGGCTGATGCGGAGAGGACATTTAAAGATTATTCAACCGGTATGCGGCAGCGTTTAGCTATTGCCCGCGGTCTGCTTACTGATCCTAAAATACTTTTTATGGATGAGCCAACCCGCAGCCTTGACCCTGTATCGGCGCAAAGTTTAAGGGATTTTATAATTAATGACTTAATTACGCATCGTGAAAAAACCGTTTTTTTCAGTACGCATAATCTAAGCGAAGCAAAAATATGTCAGCGTATCGCTATCTTACATCAGGGAAAAATAAAAATTTGCGGTACTGTAGGGCAGATTTTAGGAATTGCTCAAAAAAAACGTTACCTTATAAAGCTTCATCAAAACGGGTTTGATTATAACGAGGTTATATCATCCCTGTCATTTGTAAAAGGTATTAAACCAATAACCAAAGACTTAAATTCGGCCTACCTGCACTTAGAAATAAATATTGATAAGCAGCAGGGGGATATCTGGCGGCTGATTGAAAAGATTGTAAGCGCTGGCGGAAAGCTGGAGGGCTGTCATCCCTTGGAAGTATCCTTACAAGAGGTTTTCTCGCAAATGACTATGGAGCAAGGGTAAATATGGAACTAGCCAATATTGCAATTGGGATGCGTAAACCATTTGTTTTTGTAAAAAAGGATTTTATCGCCGCTTCATCTTATAAACTGGCGTTCATAATGCAGTTTTTAAATATCGTACTTTCTGTGGCGGTATTTTTCTTTATGTCAAAGCTGTTTGGCACATCGATGATTCCTCACCTAAAACCTTATGGCGGTGATTATTTTTCTTTTGTCCTAATTGGAGTGGCATTCTCAGATTATCTGGGAATTGCCCTAGGCAGTATGTCCGGTACTATACGAAACGGTCAGGTAATGGGCACGCTTGAAGCGCTGCTGGTTACTCAAACAGAAATCCCGACTATCGTTATATCCTCATCTTTGTATAGCTTTATCTGGACTTCAATCAGGGTGATTGTTTATCTTTTAGTCGGGGTATTGGCATTTAATATGAAAATTCACTTAGCGAATCTGGGCTCTGCTTTGCTGATTCTGTTGCTTACAATAGTCGCATTCTCCAGTATGGGGATTATCTCGGCCAGCTTTATTATGGTATTAAAACGCGGCGACCCCATAACCTGGGTATTTACCAATCTTTCATGGCTCTTGGGCGGGCTGTATTATCCAGTAAGCGTATTACCGGACTGGCTGCAAAAGCTGTCTTATCTGCTGCCTTTAACCTATGCGTTAGAAGGTATGCGGCTGGCTTTACTAAAGGGCGCTCCCATATCGGAGTTGCTTCCTCATATCAGCGCTCTGGTTGTTTTTGCGGCAATTATGCTGCCTATTAGCGTGTTATGCTTTAAATATGCGGTAAAAAAAGCCAAGAGAGACGGCTCGCTGACACAATATTGAAAATCCCCCTCATTCTAACCTTCTCCCCCTGGGGAGAAGGGATTTTAAGACCTCCTCTCCCCTGGGGGAGAGGATTGAGGTGAGGGGGATGAGGGCAAAACCAGTCAAATCAGTATGTTTAGTGGGGTCAGATTCTTGTATGTTTCGGGGCGTCTCACCCCGAAACACACGTATTCGTGAGCAAATGTTTGGCATGGGACATACCGAAACATAAACTTTTCTTTGCTGTCATTCTTCAGCTTTCAGCCGAAGAATCTAATTAGATTCTTCACTCCACTCCGTTGTGTTCAGAATGACAGCCTACAAACTACGGATGCACAAATTCATGTTCTTTAGGGCGTACTGTAAGTACCGGACAGGGGGCTTTACGCACCACTTTTTCCGTAGTGCTGCCGATTAATAAATGCGATATACCTGTTCTGCCGTGAGAACTCATTATTATCAGGTCGATATTTTCAGCCTTGGCGAATTTTATAATCTCCACAAAAGCAATTCCCACCTTTAATTTTCTATGTAACTCAAGCTGAGGGGATTTTGAATGTATATCGCATACAATCTTCTCTAATTGTTCGTTATAGACCTTTTTGCGATTCTGGCGCATCTCATTTTCTGTATACAGTATAAACAGGCTCTCATCAAAAATACGATCATCAAAAACGTATAATACATAAACCTCCGCATTATACTGTTCGGCCAGCGATATTCCGTACTTAATAGATTTTCTGGAATATTCAGAAAAATCAGTCGGTACTAGGATTTTTTTAATATCAATCATCAAGCTGCCTCCCTATACTCAAGAAAAATGTTCAGATAATTCCTTTAAGATTATTCCCTCTCTTAATCCGCTGTCACAGGCTGTTATCTGCTTGAAACCAAATAGCTCCATCGCACAAAGCAGGATAGCCGCTCCGGCTGCGATTACATCAGCCCTGTCCGGCTCTAAACCTGCTATACTGCGGCGCTGGCTGATATTTTGTTTTAAAAAATTATTCTGAATACTTAAAATACGCTGTTTGGTTAAAATATAATTATTAATTAAATCCGGATCATAGTCAATAAGCTTTTGATCTACCGCAGCCAAAGTAGTAACAGTACCGGCATTACCGATTAACTGCAAATCCTTACTCGGGGCTAATTTTACTTTCTCAAGCTGCCCAAAGATATAATCTGTCAGTTGTTTGTATTCCTTGGGACAGACTGGATCGCTCTTTAAAAAGCGTTCGGTTAATTTTACCACGCCTATTTTTAGGCTGGTAAAACTTTTTATATCATTATTATCACTTTGTATAAACTCCGTGCTTCCGCCGCCTATATCCAACACTAAAATCGGCCAAGCAGAATATTTAATAACGCCCTTTACTCCGATTAAGGCTAGCTCGGCTTCAGTCTCCGGTGGAATTACTTGAATTTCCAAGTTAGCGTCAGAGCGTACTTTAGCGACAAAATCTGCTCTATTTAATGCTTCGCGCACTGCGCTGGTAGCCACCGCACAGATACGGTCTGTTTTTAATTCGGCGGCCTTTTGGACATAGCGGGTAAGCGCAGCGATGGTACGGCTTATCGCTTGAGGTTGCAATGTTCCGTGTTGGTCAAAGCCTTCGCCAAGGCGTACAATTTCCTGTTCATGACAAATTGTACGGTAATTTGCGGCGGATACCGCCTCTACTACCAAAAGACGCACCGTATTGGTGCCTATATCTATAGATGCTAGTCTAAACATATTACTCCTGCGTTATATACAATGAGCCGTCATTCTGAAGCCGTAAGGCTGAAGAATCTCCCCCCCCCCGCAATAGCGGGTAGATTCTTTGCTCCACTTCGTTTCGTTTAAGAATGACAGGCTACAAAAGGGAACAATCCCAGCCATTATTCCTTATATTTACTTAATTTTTCCGCCTCACGTATAAGAGTATCCAACAATTTATCCTCGGGCACTTTAGCGATTATCTCGCCTTGTCTAAAAAGCAGCGCCTCACCCCTGCCGCCTGCAATACCCAAATCAGCCTCTTTAGCCTCGCCGGGACCGTTTACGGCGCATCCCATAACCGCAATTTTAAGCGGGGTTTTAATATGACTTAAGGAAAGTTCAACCGCTTGCGCTAAATTTATAACATCTATCCGGCAGCGCCCGCAGGTGGGACAGGATATTACCTGCACCCCGCCTTTATACAAACCGAGCGAGCGCAAAATATTATATGCGGCAATTACCTCATCTAATGGATGCGAAGTCAATGAAACCCGAATAGTATCACCGATTCCTTCATACAGTAATATACCGATTCCCACCGCTGATTTTATAGCGCCTGAAAATTTAGTGCCCGCCTCAGTAATCCCTACATGCAGAGGATAATCGGTTTGTTGCGAAATCAAGCGGTAAGCATCAATAGTGGTAGTTACATCAGATGCCTTAAGCGAAACCTTTATATCACAAAAACCGAATTTCTCCAATAAACGAATATTCCGAAGAGCGCTTTCTACCAGAGCCTCAGCCGTAGGGCGATTATATTTAGCCCGTATATCCTTTTCAAGCGAGCCGGCATTAATCCCCACGCGTATTGGAATCTTTCGTTCTTTGGCTAAGGCCGCAATAGAGCCTACTCTATCTGCTGCGCCTATATTACCCGGATTTATCCTTAAACCGTCCACGCCCTGTTCTAAGGCGATTAAAGCCAGCCTATAATCAAAATGAATATCTGCAATTAAAGGTATATCTATTTGTTTTTTAATCTCACCTAAAGAATAAGCCGCCGTCTTATCGGCCACAGCTACTCTTATTATCTGGCAGCCTGCATCAGATAATTGCCTGATGTGGCCAATTGTGGCTGCCGTATCTGCGGTATCTGTTTTAGTCATAGACTGAACCGATACGGGCGCATTACCTCCCACTTTAACTGATCCGATATATAAGGCTTTAGTCTTTTTACGTGTTATATTCATAGCATAAGTAGTTTATTTAATTCACCTTACGCAAAGCTTGCTTTTAAATGTAGGGTGGATCAAGCCCATATTATAAAAGAGGCTAAAGAAATATGCTTAGATTACGTTTTCTGACAGTTGCGGATCCACCATACTTACTTTTACAGAGAGTGGCGGA
>JAJRXT010000089.1 GCA_024276125.1 bacterium | reverse complement strand
TTGGTGTTTTGTATAGATTTGATTGACGTAAAATTTTTGTAGAAGAGTGACATATCCCCTCTTGCTGTAGGGGCGGGTTTGAAACCCGCCCCTACAAGATAACAAAATCAAGAACTTTTATGTCGAACTCACGTTAAGTTAACTAAAGCAGCCATTAAAAAAATGTAACTGCGGATTTTTAAATCCGCTCATTGCCGGTCTTGTGACCGGCGGTTACTGAACTTGATAAAATAAAACGGGTATATACTATGGACTATAAAGATACATTAAATCTCCCTAAAACAAAGCTTCCAATGAAGGCTAATCTGGTTTTAAATGAGCCGAAAATTCTGGCTTCCTGGCAAAAGAATAATCTAACTGAAAAGATTTATAAACAAAATATTGACCGGCCAAAGTATACCTTGCACGACGGCCCTCCATATGCCAACGGGCATATTCATATCGGGCATGCTCTAAATAAAATATTAAAGGATATAATCATTAAATCAAAAACCATGTCCGGTTATTATTCATTGTATGTACCCGGCTGGGACTGCCACGGCCTGCCTATAGAGCATCAGGTGGACAAAAAATTGGGCAGCAAGCGTTTTTCTATGGACAAGGCGGATAAAAGAAAGCGCTGCCGCGAGTATGCCAAGCGATTTGTGGATATACAACGCGACGAGTTTATCCGCTTGGGAGTCTTCGGCAGGTGGGATAAGCCTTATCTTACTATGGACTATGAATATGAAGCGGCTATTGTCAGGGAATTTGCTAAATTTGTAGAGCGCGGGCTGGTATATAAAGGCGTAAAACCCATACATTGGTGTTCTAGCTGTACCACCGCTTTGGCTGAGGCCGAGGTTGAGTATGCTGATCACAGCTCGTCGTCTATATATGTTGCTTTTAGCCTAAACAAAGACTCTCAGCAAAAATTAGGGCTTGATTCACCCGTATCAGCGGTTATCTGGACGACTACTCCATGGACGCTGCCGGCTAATCTGGCTGTTTGTCTGCATCCTGATTATACCTATGCAGCGGTAAAGGCCGGCGGGCAAATCTATATTTTAGCTAAGGATTTAATGGCTGATGCTTTGGCTGCTATGGCTATAACCGATTATTCTGTTATAGCCGAATATAAGGGCGCTCAATTGGAGGGATTATCCGCTTTGCACCCCTTTATACAACGGGAGTCAAAAATCATTTTAGGCCGTCATGTTACCTTGGAGCAGGGTACGGGTTGCGTGCATACCGCCCCGGGGCATGGTCAGGAAGATTATGATATGGGGCTTAAGTATAATCTGGAGATTTACAGCCCGGTAAATGACCGCGGTAATTTTACCGACGAGGTGGAAGACTTCGGCGGAATGAATGTATTTAAGGCTAATCAGCCCGTTATTGATAAATTATCCGAAAATGGCAAGCTGCTGGCCAACCGCATGCTTACGCATAGCTATCCGCATTGCTGGCGCTGTAAAAAGCCTGTAATATTCAGGGCTACTCCGCAGTGGTTTGTATCATTAGATAAAGCGGATTTGCGCCGGCGCAGTTTGGATGCCATAAATAAGGTGCAGTGGATTCCCGACTGGGGACGCGAACGGATATATAATATGATGGATAATCGCCCTGATTGGTGCCTGTCCAGACAGCGCTCCTGGGGTATTCCTATTATGGCGTTTTATTGCGAGGCTTGTAATTACAGCCTGCTTGATCCGCATATTATAAATCAGATAGCAGGGCGTGTTGTCAATGAGGGTACTGATATCTGGTTTACTGATGATGTGGATATGCTTATGGGCTGCGATATAACCTGCCCCGAATGCGGCGGCAGGAAATGGCGTAAGGATATGGATATTTTGGATGTATGGTTTGATTCCGGGGTGAGTCATGCGGCGGTTATAGAGCCTGATCCGGGCTTAGATTATCCGGCGCAATTGTATTTGGAAGGAAGCGATCAGCATCGCGGCTGGTTTAACAGCTCGCTTATTACGGCGGTGGCTGTGCGTGATAGCGCTCCGTATAGGGCGGTGCTTACTCATGGTTTTGTGGTGGATTCCAAGGGTAAGAAAATGTCCAAATCAGCCGGTAATGTAATAGCGCCTCAGCAGGTTATAAATAAATACGGAGCGGAAATATTGCGGTTGTGGGTAACCGGCGAGGATTACCGATCTGATGTAAAAATATCGCCGGAAATACTAAAGCGTCTGGTGGATGCTTACCGCAGGATACGCAACACCTGCCGTTATATGCTGGGTAATCTTAATGATTTTGCACCCCAAACGGATAAGGTGGAATATGAACAATTGGATGAGTTGGACAAATGGGCGCTGCATCGGCTGCAAAAACTTATAAAACGGATAAAAGACGCCTATAATGAATTTACCTTTCATAATATATATCATCAACTGCATAATTTTTGTACTGTAGAGCTTTCGGGATTGTATTTGGATGTATTAAAGGACAGGCTGTATTGTTCTGCGGCGGATGATAAAGCCAGACGCGCGGCTCAGACTGTGCTTATGGAAGTGTTACTTTCATTGTTAAAACTTATGGCGCCGGCGCTTTGTTTTAGCGCTGATGAGATTTGGCGTTATTTACCCGCGGGTGTTACGGATAAGGAAAGCGTGCATTTAGCTTTATTTCCTGATGTAAATGAAGCTTATATTGATGAGGCGCTGGCTGTGCGCTGGGATAAATTATTAGATATCAGAAAGTCGGTCTGTGCGGCGCTGGAGCTTGCCAGAAAGCCCGAAGACGGAACCAAGGGTTTTATAGGCTCAGGCTTGCAGGCGCAGGTAACGCTATATTTATCTGCTGAATTAAAGCAATTTCTAACAGATTATTCTACAAAGTATTTAAGCAGTTTATTTATTGTATCCTCCGTTGTAAAAGCTGATTTAGGCGATTTTACCGATGTACCGCATGCCTTGTCATTTAAATCGGAGGAGATGAACGATTTGGCTATTGGAATTGATCATGCACAAGGCGATAAATGCGAGCGCTGCTGGATGTATTCTAATAATGTACAAATATATAAAGACAACGGTCAGCTTTGTCCCAGATGCGCTGTTGCGGTACGTGCATTATGATGTATATTGTTTTATTGGCGCTGATATTGGGACTTGACATAGCCACCAAGTACGTAGTACAGCAAAATATGCTGTTATATCAAAGTGTTCCTATTATACCGGGCTTTCTGAATTTCACGTATATTCAAAATCCGGGCGCCGCATTTGGTTTTATGGCTAATATGCCGCATCCCTGGCGCAGCATTTTTTTTGTGACTATTTCCATAGTCGCTTTAGTTGTAATTATCGTATTGTTTGTTAAATCCCCTGCCGATGATTATTGGAACAGAACAGCGCTTATATTGATTTTATCCGGCGCTGTTGGTAATCTTATAGACCGCTTGCGTTTTGGAGCTGTAGTAGATTTTATAGATGTTTATATTAGGTCATGGCACTGGCCGGCTTTTAATGTTGCCGATTCGGCAATCTCTATTGGCGTAGGTATGCTTATAATAGAGTTACTAATCCAAAAAGACAGCGCTGCTGATTAATTTATGTATCTTTCGGGGTGTCTCACCCCGAAAGATTGTTAATAAAACAGGTCAAGTGTGTTTCGGGATGAAACATCCCGAAACACTGGGTTATCTATAGCTGTCATTATGAACGAAACGAAGTGGAGTGAAGAATCTATACACATATGCGAGTAGATTTTTCGGCTTACCGCCTCAGAATGACGGCAAAAAAAGTCTTTATAGAAACATAAACAAAATAGTGCGGCTAACTGATTTATGTATCCAATATTATTTAAAATAGACCCCATAACCTTACATACTTATGGTTTAATCTTAGCTATTGCGTTTTTAAGCGGAATAAGTCTTGCGGTAAGGCAGGCTAAGCTTGAAGGCGAAGACCCGCAGAAGATATTTGATCTGTGTTTTTATTTGGTCTTAGCTGCAATTATCGGCTCGCGTATTTTATTTGTGCTTATAAACTATTCCTTTTATATAAAGAATCCCTTAAATATATTTAAAATCTGGCGCGGCGGGCTGGTTTTTTACGGGGGATTAATCGGCGCTTTGGCTGTCGGGGTTTTTTATATTAAAAAATACGGGCTTTCTTTGTGGAAGATTAGCGATATACTGGCGCCTTCTATCGCCTTGGGGCAGGCCATAGGCCGGCTGGGCTGCTTTTTTGCGGGCTGCTGTTATGGTAAGCCTGCGCTTGTATCCTGGGCGGTTACTTTTACTGATCCGGAGTCTTTAGCGCCATTACATATAGCGCGGCATCCGGTACAGCTTTACTCATCAGCGGCGGCGCTTTTGGTCTTTTCAATTCTATTAGTTATATATCGTAAGCATAAATTCAGGGGGCAGGTTTTTTTCAGTTACGTGACCTTATATTCTATAGATCGTTTTGCCTTGGAATTTTTAAGGGGCGATGAGCGGGGATTTATAAATATATTGGGGCATATTTTATCTACTTCGCAGGTGATTTCAATCCTTGCGTTTATTTTGGGTTTAAGTATGCTGTTTTTTCTGCGAAAACGTGAGCCGATTAAGAGTTAGCCTGTCATTCTGAGGCCGAAGGCCGAAGAATCTACCCGCGTACGGAGGCAGATTCTTCACTGCGCTTTGCTTCGTTCAGAATGACAGTCCTCCTAAGTCAACAGCCTTGGGTTTCAAACCCGCCCCTACATTTAGTGTTTGTCTGTTAAGGATATTATTTTATTATGAAAATAGCGCTTGCTACGTTAAATAAACATAAAATAGCCGAGATCAGAGAAATATTGGGCTGTTGCGGTATTGAATTATTATCGCTTTATGATTGTGGCTTACAGCCTAATATTATAGAGGACGGAGCATCTTTTAAGGAAAATGCTTATATTAAAGCGGCTGAAGTCGCTAAATTGACAGGTGAAATTGCCTTAGCCGATGATTCCGGCTTGCTGGTGGATGCCTTAGACGGCTCCCCGGGGATTTATTCCGCCAGATATGCGGGGGATAAGGCAACAGATGAGGAGAATAACCGCTATTTGCTAAAGCGGATGCAGGATGTGCCTAAAAAGCGCAGAACTGCGCGTTTTTGTTGTGTAATTGCCATTGTAACGCCGGACAATAAAGCCTATTATGCCGAAGGTTTCTGTGAAGGGCTTATTGCCAGAGAGCCGGCGGGGAATACCGGTTTTGGTTATGATCCCTTATTTATTATTCCAAAATATAATAAAAGCCTAGCCCAGCTTGGCGCAGATATAAAAAACAGCATAAGCCACCGCTATCATGCGCTTATGGAGGCTAAAAAAATTATATCTTCGCTGCTGGATTAGCCCGAAGAATCTTCAATATAAATTGTAGGTTGGGTTGATGAGGTACTAAAACTAACCTGAGTTCGACATAAGAAAAATTAAAATGTTTTTATATATCAGCTAGTTGGTGTTTTGTATAGATTTGATTGACGTAAAATTTTTGTAGAAGAGTGACATGTCCCCTCTTGCTGTAGGGGCGGGTTTGAAACCCGCCCCTACAAGATAACAAAATCAAGAACTTTTATGTCGAACTCACGTTAAAACTAACATTATCAATCAAACTTTCAGTTTGTCTTGCGCCGAGACTGTGTCGCAATTAGAGAAATTGCTTTTTTTCTGTCATTCCCGTAAAGCTTGTCCTCGTGAAGACGGGGAGCGGGTTCAGCTTTAATTTCAACTGATTCTGTTTTATGGCTTTTTTCTCTAAAGAAGACCACTAATTCTAAATCCAGGGCTTCAGCTATTTTTTGTAACGTCTTTAAAGAATATCGTCCATAGGACGAGCTTTCCATACGGGCTATAGAGGGTTGTGTAGAGCCTATTTTCTGCGCCAGTTCCTCTTGAGTTAATCCATGTTCAATTCTATATTGACAGATTTCAACCGCAATCCTGGTTTTTACGAGTCCTTCATAATAGGCTTTTTCTAGCTCGGGATTCTTTAAAGATTCTTTTAGGTAATCATCGAATAATTCAAAGCCATTCTTTCGTTTCATCATAAAACCTTTCTTTCTTTCTTTCTTTTATTTCCTTTATACGTTTTTTTGCCTTTTTAATTTCAGCCCTTGGAGTCTTGTTAGTTTTCTTTAAAAACGCATTCACTAGGTAAATATCTTTTTGTTCAAAAAAAAAGTAGAACACTCTATAAGCGTTTGTTCTCCATTTAATTCTTAATTCCCAAATATCTTTTTCTCCGGTCAATTTTTCTGCATAAGGATTTGGCATTTTATTGCCTTTTTCTTGCAACTGAGCAATGAACTCAAATACCTTTGCTCTCTCTTTTACAGAAAGAGATTCTATATACTTATACACAGGAGAGTTGCCTCGTTCATCCTGATAAAATTTAATTTTCCAGTTAGGATATACCATAATTGATATAATTTGTCAATATCTGCGAGATTGAAATACACGCGTAATCAAAAAATGTTTAATTAACATAACTCGTAACAGGGTGTACTAATCGCCCTGCTCATTTAAATACTTTTGAGCGCTTAGGGCGGCTACTGCGCCGTCGCCTACGGCGGTGGATATCTGCCGTACTGATTTATGACGCACGTCTCCTGCGGCAAAGATTCCCCGACACGATGTACGCATATCCTCATCTGTAATGATAAATTTATTATCATCCAGCCTTATCAACTCGCTGATAAAGGCGCTGGCCGGCCTTAGGCCTACGTATATAAAAATACCGTCTATATCCTTTGTGCTAACCTCTCCGGTTTTGACATTTTTTAGGGTTATTTTTTCTACTTTTTTATCTCCATGAATCTCAAGGGGGATGCTGTCCCAAATAAAATCCATTTTGGGATTATTAAAGGCCTCCTCCTGAATAAATTTTTGCGCCCTTAATTCGTCCCTGCGGTGGACTATACTTACCTTTGAGGCAAAGCGGGTAAGGAAGGCCGCCTCCTCTATCGCAGAATCGCCTCCGCCTATTACAACAAGTTTTTTATCCCTGAAAAAAGCTCCGTCGCAAGTAGCGCAATATGAAACCCCGCGTCCCTGCAAGCGATTTTCTCCCTGAATATTGAGCTTAGCCGGATAAGCGCCGCTTGTAATAATAACCGAACCTACGTTAAGTTCCTTTTGGGGTAGTTTTAACTTAAATATATTACCTACAGGCGTTATTTTTTCTACTTCTTCCATAACAAACGGTACGCCTAAATTCTCCACCTGAGTTCTCATTCTATCGGTAAGATCAGCGCCTGTAATTTCTTCAGGGAATCCCGGGTAATTGGCGATTTTATAGGTCGTAGCCACCAGCCCGCCGATAAAATTCTTCTCCAAAATAACAGTATTTAAACAAGCCCGTTTCGCATACAATCCGGCAGTCAATCCGGCAGGACCGCTGCCAATAATAGCCACTTGATAATCAAGCATTTTTTTAGTTCCTTTTATTATGATATGGTTAATCCATTTTTATTTTTTTGCAGCCGCGGGTTTTTAAACCCGCCTCATAGCCGACCTAAGGAAGTGTCACAAAGCATAGATACGATATCAAGTATAGAGCGTTTTTTCAACAGCAATTTTTTTATGGAAAAAGATTTGTATTATAAGATTTTTTATTATAAACTATATTTTTAAATTTGCGTGAGGAATACATTAACATCAAGATTTGCGAGGTGGCTTTATGAGGTACAAAATGTTTTGTGGGGAAATTTTTTTGGGGAGATTAATTTTATTTTTTTGTTTTTGCATTCTTTTTCCTAAGATTAGTTTAGCGGACCAAATCAGTCCGCTTGTTTATGATACTAAAATAACATCTACTAATAGTGATGCGGTGTGGCCTAATATGGGAGTTGACAGCTCTGGTAATGCACATATTGCATGGGAGGACCACAGGCACGGAGACCTTTTATCAACAGAAATATATTATTCAAAATTAGACCAAAATGGTTCTATCGTAATAGATAACAGCAGATTGACTTCCGTTGCCGGCGGGAAATGGGACCCATGGCTTGCGGTTGACCATAATGACCAAATTCATCTGGTATGGTGGGACAAGCGGGATGATAATTTTGAGATTTATTATAGTAAGTTAAGTAATAACGGGCAGAAAATTGTTCAAGATAGGCGTCTGACTTTTGATCCGGGTAAAAGCGGGCATCCCCGCATGATTATAGATAATACCAATAACGTCCAAATAGCGTGGGAAGACCATCGGCACGGTGATTGGGAAGTATATTATACCAAGCTTGATAATAACGGCGATAGTCTGGTTGGTGAAACCAGACTGACTTTTGATCCGGGTAAAAGCGAGGTACCGCGCCTAGCCGTAGACAGCCAAAATAATATTCATCTTGTCCGCATGGATACATACGACGGTAATCCTGAAATTTACTATAATAAACTGGACAATAATGGTAATATAGTCGTTGAAGATGTAAGGGTGACTTCCGATACCGCCTGGAGTGTAATGGCAAGTTTGGGTATTGATCATCTTAATAATCTGCATATGGTCTGGTGGGATGATCGTGACGGCAATCAGGAGATATACTATAGCAAATTAGATAAAAATGGAGTTACTTTAGTAGATGATACCCGCATAACGTCAGATGCCGGCAAGGGCGGTCATCAGCAATTAGCCATAGACAGCATGGGAAATGTGCATGTAGTATGGGAGGATAATCGCAATGGCAGTTATGAGATATACTATGCCAAATTGGATAACAATGGAGTTGCTTTAATAGAAAACACGAGGTTAACCTATACTGAAGGTCAAAGCAGACTCCCCTTTATTGTGGTGGATAAATTTGATAATGTACATATAGCATGGGCGGATAACAGCAGCGGATACTACGATATATTTTATACTAAATTTAAAACCTTATCTACAACTAAAGTAATAGTTAATCAATTATATTCCGAAGATAAAGGCAGCGGTGTTCACAATATTTTGTTTGAAGCCGGAGAAAAAATCCGCATAAATAGCGCTATTACAATTGAGGGTGATGATAAAAAATTATATAATCTGCAAATGCGTATTTTCTTTACCGATGCTGATAGGAATAACTCTCTTTTAAAGAAAAAAATCTTCCGTAATTACCCGCCGGGCACATATTATTTATCGATTAATGCTGAGCTACCCGAACATGCCGCTTTAGGTACAGGACAATTAAATAATACAACCTTGCTTGCCGAGGGTACACAATTACTTGGCCGCTCCAGTTTGGGCGGTTTTATACAGGTTAAATAAATTTGGCTTTATTTTACTTGACAAAATATAGGGCTAACAGTAAAATAAGGCTTTTGTTATACCCTGTTGGCTAAATTTGTGTTTAGGAATTTAAAAACAAATTAACTAACGTGAGTTCGGCATAAAATTGATTTGACTTATTTATAAAAGACAAACCATGAGGAACCCTTTTTGAAAAAAGTGTTCCTCAAACTCCTCCCAAAAACTTTCAATCTCAAGGAATTTGGTTGGCGGCACAATAAGATTAGCTATAAATATTGTTGCAAGATAATATGTGCCCCCAGCCAAATTCCTTGAATTAAAGTTCTTAGGAAGGGGGTTTGGGGGAAACCCTTCTTTCAAGAAGGGTTTCCCCCAAGGTTTTATCTTTACAAATAAGTTAATCAATTATGCCGAACTCACTTATAAGTTGTTCGGATTGAATCATCATATAAAATAAAATGGAAATATATTATGGCATTACCTAAAAGAAAAAAATCCAAATCAAAACGAGATAAGCGGCGTACACACCAAAAGCTGACCCCTGTACAATATAGCGCCTGCCCGCAATGTCAGTAAATAAAGCAGCCTCATAGAATATGTATGGAATGCGGCTATTATAATGGCCAGGAAATAATCCATATAGAAGAAGAATAATATGAAGATAGCAGTTGATGCTATGGGCGGTGATAATGCTCCTGGCGCAATAGTAGAAGGAGCGGTACTGGCGGCTAGAGAATTTAACAGCGAAATATTGCTGGTGGGTAAAAAAGATATTATAGCCGGTGAATTGGCTAAATATGATACTAAGGGACTAAGTCTGGATATCGTAGATGCCGAGCAAGTAGTGCAAATGGATGAATCTCCCTCAATGGTGCTGCGACGCAAGCGAAAAAGCTCTCTATTTGTCTGCGCTATGCAGGTAAAGGAAAAACAGGCCGCAACCATGTTGAGCGCTGGTAATACGGGCGCTACTATGGCTTGTGCCATGTTTACGCTGGGCGTACTAAAAGGAGTTGAACGTCCGGCTATCGCTACTATATTACCCTCTCTTTCTGGACATTCTCTCCTACTTGACGCTGGCGCTAATGTGGACTGTAAACCTTTCCATTTGCTACAGTTTGCCACAATGGGACAGGTATATGCTCAACATGTCATGGGTATAAATGAACCGCGCGTGGGATTATTAAATATCGGGCATGAACCGGGTAAAGGTAATGAGCTGACTAAACAGGCTTACGAACTTTTGGCGCAGGCGCCTATAAATTTTGCAGGTAATGTAGAAGGAAAACATATTTATAATGGCGAGGCCGATGTAATTGTCTGCGACGGCTTTATCGGTAATGTTGCTCTTAAAGTAAGCGAGGCTGTGGCAGGCACCATAACTACTTTGTTTAAGCAGGAAATAAAAAAAAGTATATTAAATAAACTGGCGGCTCTCCTGCTTAAAAAATCGCTTTTAAATATGAAGCGCCGTATAGATTATTCGGAATACGGCGGGGCCCCGCTTTTGGGTTTAAACGGCGGCTGCATTATCTGTCATGGTTCCTCCGGCGCTAAAGCCATAAAAAATGGTATACGCGCTGCCGGTGAATTCATAGCGCATAATGTCAATGAACATATAGAAGAAAAAATTGTACATCGCAGTAAATTCGCCCAAATATGGGGTAATATAAGCAAAAGGAAACCTTAGAGATTGGCAAACGCAGTTATTATAGGAACCGGCTCTCATCTACCCAATAAAGTATTGAGTAATTTTGATCTGGAAAAGATGGTGAATACGACCGATGAGTGGATAAAGACGCGCACGGGGATATCTGAGCGCCGTTTAGTGGCAAATGGAACGTCTACATCTGATCTGGTGATTCCGGCAGCTAAGGCAGCCCTAGAAAGCGCTGGTATTTCCGCGCTCAGTCTGGACTTAATCCTTTTGGCTACTGTAACCCCGGATGTAGTATTTCCGGCTACAGCTTGTCTTATACAACATAAATTAGGCGCTAAAAATGCTGTAGCTTTTGATCTGAATGCCGCTTGTTCCGGCTTTCTTTATGCGCTTAAAACCGCAGAACAGTATATTAAGGCCGATACTTATAAAAACGTACTGGTAATCGGGGCAGAGACCATGTCGCGGCTGATAGACTGGCGTGATCGCGGTACCTGCGTGCTGTTTGGAGACGGAGCCGGCGCTGTGGTATTGCAGTCGGGGAAAAATAATGGACGCGGTATTATAGACACGCAGCTTTATGTAGACGGTTCTTTTTATGAATTGCTTAGCGTACCGGCCGGCGGTTCCAGATTACCCACTTCTCATCAAACTATAGACGATAATCTTCATTATATAAGAATGAAGGGTAATGAGGTATTTAAGATTGCTGTACGCAATTTGGCCCAATCAGCCCGCGAGGCATTAAAGAACAATAAACTTAGCGTTGATGATATAGACCTGTTTGTTCCTCATCAGGCCAATATACGAATTATTCAAGCAATGGCGAATGCGCTTTCATTTCCTATGGAAAAGGTGTATACTAATATAGAGAAATACGGCAATACCTCAGCGGCTTCCATACCTGTAGCTTTGGACGAGGCTGTGCGTAAGGGGAGATTGAAAAAAGGCGATTTAGTTTTACTGTCGGCTTTCGGAGGCGGCTTGACCTGGGCAACCTCTCTTGTAAGGTGGTAGGAACGGAACATAGCACACTCTTATGCAGCCTGCATTTTGCAGCCGCCGACTTTTTAAGTCGGCTAATATGGTAATGCCGTTGACTTAGGGCTTAAGGTAATTGTCATTCTGAACGAAACGCAGTGGAGTGAAGAATCTCCCTCTTTTTTTTGGCATTTGAATTTTTATTTGTATGGCTATTTTTAAAAATTAAATTAAGCATAAAACGGGGCGTAGCGCAGCCTGGCAGCGCATCGGTTTTGGGAACCGAGGGTCGGAGGTTCAAATCCTCTCGCCCCGACCATTAAATTATCATAGGTTATGTTTCGGGGCGTCTCACCCCGAAACGCCTGCGGTAAAGCAACTCGTTTCGGGATGAGACATCCCGAAATATAGATCATGCAAACAACTCCTGTAGACGCCGACTTTTAAGTCGGCCAATATGTATGTTTCGGGGCGTCTCTACCTCGAAACCCTTGCAAACAGCTCGCCGCAAGGTGTGTTTAAGGATGAGACATTCCGAAACATAGACATAGCATTCCATCAAAAATAAGCCATGAAATTCGGTAATTTAAACTATCTTTTCCTGCTTTGGTTAATCCCTTTATTAATAGGCTTTTATATATATGCTTTTAAGGCTAAAGACAAGGCGGTAAAAACTTTTTGCGGCCTTAACAAAAGCTGCGGACTTATGCCCAACGTAAGCCGCGGGCGGCAGAAGGCAAAAGCCGCCTTGCTTATTCTATCCGTATTTTTCATGATAATTGCGCTTATCCGTCCTAAATGGGGTTTTACCTGGGAGGATATAAAACGGCGCGGAGTGGATATTATAATTGCGTTGGATGTATCTCGCAGTATGCAGGCTAAAGATGTAAGCCCAAGCCGTCTTATGCGGGCAAAACGTGAGATAACAGACCTGCTTAATATCTTAGAAGGCGACCGTATCGGCTTGGTAGCCTTTGCCGGCGCCGCTTTTGTTCAATGCCCGCTTACTTTAGATTATGGCGCTGCCGCCATGTTTTTGGATTATTTGGATACCGACTTGATTCCAGTTCAAGGTACAGCCTTGGGGCAAGCTATTCGCACCTGCATAGGCGCATTTGGCGCTAAAGAGCGAAAATCCAAGGCAATTATTCTTATTACCGATGGAGAGGCTCACGAGGGAGAAGCATTGAGCGCGGCCAATGAGGCTAAAGAAGAGGGCATAAAGATATTTGCTATAGGTATCGGCAAAAAGGAAGGCGCGCCTATTCCACTGGCAGACGGAGCCGGCGGATTTAAAAAGAATGCCGGCGGGGAACTGATTATAAGTAAACTTGATGAGACTACTTTACAAAAAATAGCCCTAACCACAGGCGGAGCTTATGTACGTTCTATTACCGGTAATCTGGATTTGGAAGAGATTTATCAAAAGGGCATAAAAGAACATATTAAGGAAAAAGAATTAAAGAGTACCCGCCGCAAACGCTGGCATGAGCGTTTTCAGTGGTTTTGTATCTTAGCTTTCATAATGCTTGCCGGTGAGTTTTTTATTCCTGAAAAAAACGGCAAAGCCGGAACTTAATCAAAAAGACATTACTCATAACACTGCTCATCGCTTACCAACTGCTGAAACACCTCTATATACGCTATAATTTGTGTAGACCATTTGGCCTACAGGAGAAAATTATGAAATTTGTAAATGTAAGAGAGCTTCGTATTAACGCTTCACGTATATTAAATATGCTGCAAGACGAGGATGTGGTGGTAACTAACCTGAGTTCAACATAAGAAAAACTAAAACATTTAAATATATGAGCTAGTTGATGTTTTATGTAGACTTAATTAACATAAAATTTACCTAGGATAGGGGCATGTCCCCTCCAGACGTAGGGGCGGGTTTCAAACCCGCCCCTACAAGACAATAAAATCAACAACTTTTATGTCGAACTCAAGTTAACTAAGCAGGGCTAAACTGCAAAATGCCGGAATCGCACCGGCAGGCGCGGGACTGGCTGACCGATAAACTGGGATTGCTTTAAACAACATTCAGCTTTTCTTTTTTAAACAATGCCCTCAACAGCTTATCCGATGTCAGGAATATGGCATTCTCATTTTTTAAAGTTAATGCGGATGCCAATTGCAGGGAATCCAATGTTCTTAGACCATCTTTACCATATATCATCAATAATTCCGATGCCGTCTTGATAATATGGAATTGTAATCTTATCCATTGAAAATTATCATAATCAGCTTCAAAGCAAGAGATAATTCCCAGCGCAATGTCCTTGTTAATTTCACCCATCCTAACCTTTTTCCAAACAGCGGAACGAAATTCCAGAATGGCTATATCAGCTAAAGATATTGCTTCAACACCGTTTGAAAGCGTATTTTCCACAATATCAGAACCCGCTTCATTATGATAAAGCTTTAAAAGGCAGGAGGTATCCAAAAATGCTTTCATAACCGGCTTCTTAGCTCTTCTATAATTGCATCGCTTAATGATCCTTTGAAATCTTTTGATAATTCTTTAGATTTGTTAAATGAGAATTTTTGCAAATCAATCTTTTTAAAAACAGGCGTTTCAACATCCTCCAGAAATGTAACTATAACATTAACCGGTTTAGTGCATTTTACCTTTTTACGCAATGATATTTTGCCGTTGTTATAAACACCCTTAACAGCTAACATCTAATTACTCCTTATCCTTAACATGATTTATGCGAGGTTCGTTTAGCCATTTTATCAAAAAAGCCCAATTTTTGACCGCAGGCCAGACAAAGTCTATCACGCAATCTGTGTTCCTGTTTCTGTTTCTGTTTTATACGCAATTCGTTGGCTTGTCTTATCTCTTCTGCTTTCCTTTTTGCTTCAGCTTCCTGTTCTTTTAATAATTCGTATTCTTTAAGGGGCATACATTCGTCAAGTTTCCGTTCCCATAATTTTACCGTCTTATCGCGGCTTCCCGAGGCCAGGATACCGCCGCCGGGACTGAAGCAGACCGATTGAACATAGTCAGAATGACCCTTCAGGGTGCGCAACAGGCTCCAATCACCAGAATGCCAAATCTTTGTTATAATTTTTCTACCTTGACCCAAAAGATCAAGCCTCAAAAAGTCCAGATAGTCAAGGTATGTTCCCCTGTCTAATAATTGCTTTCCCTGTTGCAACAGAGCTGTCTGATCATCGCCTAACAAAGCGGAGTATTTAGACAGGTGATAGCTGCTTTCTAATAATGCGGGAGAAATATTAAGGGATTGTTTTGCCCAGCGGCAGGCATCCTTGAGCTTTTGTTTGGCTTTATCTTTTTTGTCAGCTATGTTAAGTTCTGTGGCTTGGGCATAACAGGCAATAGAAGTATGCAGCGCTGTTTCGGCTGCCAGGGATTTAAGGCCTGTTTCCCGAGCCAGTTCCGCCTTGCCGTAACGAAAGGCATCCCGCAGATGCGCCTCGGCTTTTTGAGGATTTACCACATTATCGTCCTCATCTATGCCATATAAATACAGCTTTCCAATTTGATATTCGGTGAAAAAATCAGCGTCATTTTTTTCTCTAGCCCGCAAGAAAGCCTCCAAAGCCTTATCAAGCAACCCCTTAATCAGCCGGTCGCAGCCAATACGGTAAAACTCGCGGGCCTGAGTCAGGGTGGGATTCTTAAGGGTTTTATTAATAGCGTCCAGTTTGTCTAAAATACCGAGCAGTATTTTATTCTGAACCTGAAGCTGGCTTAGGAGCAGCGCTATTCCGTAATTAAAATCAGCCCGTAAACCTTCTATCGAATCACGCACTTCTTCTACCGCATAACGTACATCATTTACGGCATAACTTATATCTGAAAGACCGAATTCCAAAGTATTGTTAAGCGCGTCAAACCCTTTCCCAAAAGTCTGCGCCAGCGCCTGATTACCGGCCACAATCTCCCGGGTTTGAGAGGAAATACTATGTTTTATTGCCTTACCGGATTTGCGAATCTGACCGTTTATATCTTTGGTTACATGCTCGGCTAAAAGCCGCTTTTCCCACGGTATTGATGAATAATAACCTGCTAAAGCCATATTTTTATTTTCCATTTTAGCCGGTAAATGTAAATTGCCTGCAAATTACTCTATGTCCCCAATTCTTTCGCTCTACTCATGTTGTGTCAAGTTTAATCTGATAGCTGGAGTTATTCCCCCTCATCCTAACCTTCTCCCCGCTGGGGAGAAGGGTTTCTTAAACCTCCTCTCCCCCGGGGGAGAGGATTGAGGTGAGGGGGATTAAGGGCAAAGCCATCAATTTACGGTTGACAGTGTACTACGATTTACCCCGCTCCGGCGCTCTTTATCCGTCTGCTCGCTGCCAGTTATATGGAATATCATTATTATGAGGGTCTACCCGGTATTCATCAGGGTTATCATAATTATATTTTTCCGTAGGTACATTTAAGGCTATAGCCGTGTGCCGGCTTATACATTTAAAGCCGTGATATACCAACTTAGGTATATGAACCAGTATAGGGTTATGCTCTCCCAAAAAAAATTCGCAAATCTCGCCGTGCGTAGGCGAGTCATCTCTGCTGTCGTACAAAACAAGTTTCATCATACCGGATACTACGCAAATATTATCAGTCTGTATTTTATGATAATGCCAGCCCTTAACCACGCCGGGATAAGCGGCGGTTACATATACCTGCCCGAATTTTAAAAACAGCTCGTCATCACAACGTAATATTTCCATAAGCCGGCCCCGCTCGTCTGGAATGACTTTTAATTTTTTTGTCTTTACTCCCTCAATCATTATATTAATCTCCCAATTAAATCACAAGGCGGCGGGCTTAAGAGACGACCCCGACTGCCTATAGCGGCAACTGTAGGAGCGGCTTCCAGCCGCGAACCTGTCTCAAGGATGCGTTTTGGTCGCGCCAGGGATGGCGCTCCTACAATAAACGTAGGTGCATCAGCTTGGCATGAGTTTATTTGGCGCAACGGAACCCCAGGTTATAAGCTGAATAATCCGCCGGCATTGCATAACGATTGCTTACCCGTAATTTGCCGGCTATATCTTCCCATGAGCCGCCGCGAATCACCTTCCATTGCCCATGAGCCGCTCCTTGCGGTGATTGGGCGGGACTCTTGCCGTAATAATCATCAGCATACCAGTCGCTGCACCATTCCCATACATTACCGGCCATATTCAACACGCCGAACGGACTTGCGCCTTTAGTGAAACTGCCCACCGGCGCGGTAAATTGATAACCGTCGCCCTTACCGTAAGAATTGGCGTATCCATTAGCAAACTCCTTACCCCAGGGATATATTCTGCCGTCAATACCGCGAGCGGCTTTTTCCCATTCAGCCTCGGTAGGTAAGCGTTTTTCTACCCACGTACAATATGCGTTTGCTTCCTCCCAGGTTACCCCGATTACCGGTAAATTGGGTTTACTCAAGTCCTCATCTCCCCAAAAATTGGGAGCGCGGTGTTTGGTCGCTTCTAAAAACTGCTGATATTGCTTGTTGCTTACTTCCTTTTTATCTATATAAAAACTGGAAAGCGAAACTTTGTGAACCGGCGCCTCGTCGGGGTCTGCATTCTGGCTGCCCATATTGAATACACCGCCGGAAATGTATATCATACCCGGTATACCTTCAACCCCTTTGGGATTTAATACAACATTTATACTGCTTGTTTGTCCTTCTTTTATTGTTATATGCTGAGTAAAAGCGGCATAGCCTTTTTTACTTAATTTTATTGTATATGCGCCCGGAGATAAAATCAGGGTTTTATTCGTCCGCCCCAGATTTTTTTTACCGATAATAATGCTGGCCTTATTGGGGATATAAGTTATCTTAATCTTTCCGCCGAAAGGAATCAGTCTTATATTAAATTTGGTTTCCACTCCCTCGTCAACCGCCACCACTTCGCTCCAGTCTTTATAACCGGACTTAGATATCTTAACATTATGAGAACCGGTTTTAAGATCAGGTATTGTTTTAGGGCTGTTGCCAATAGATGCGCCGTCAAGAATAATTTGCGCTTTTGCCGGTTCAGTAATCAGGGTTAGAATTCCATTGCTTTCTTCAGGGATTATTGCCGGTTCTACCGGTATTGATTCTGGCGCTGGCGCTGGTACCGGCGCTACTTTGGCGGCTTTTGTTTCTTGGATAACAATTTTAGTATCTTTTTTGGGTACAATTTCGGCAACCGGTTCTAATACCTTCTCTTGTTTAGGCGCCGGCGTTTTTTTAGTAGCGGTTACTTTGATTGTTTGTTCTTTAACTAGTTCGGTTTTTTGTTCAGCTTTTGCTTTGACTTTTTTTACGATCGGCGCTTCAATCTCTATAAAATCTCCTTCTTTAATACTCATATAGGATTTTATTGGTTTTGCTTCGGCATGAGTATCTTCAACTATAGTAAGCTCAATTTCTGCTACTGTTTTTTTTACGGGTGGCAATAAGCCTCTGCCGACTTTTTTCATCCGTTTTAAGCGTAAGATATCACCGACTTTAAGTCCGGCATTTTTACCGACATCCAATGACACTTTACCGCTGGAAATGGAGTTTATTTTGCCTTTAATCAGGTTTTCCGGTAATTCTTTTTGGGTGATTTTATAAATTTTATTTGATACTTGTTCGCTGGATTTAGCAAGCGCTTGAATATATTGTCCGGTTATTAAGCACAAAAAAACAGCTGCAATTAATAAGATGCCGGTTTTTATTATGATTTGTTTGATGAGTTTTTTGTTCATATGAAATCCTCCTTATTTTCCTCTGGTATAAAAATTATATAATTTATAGTGACTAGTTCTATGTTTGGCGCAAGACAAGCCAAAATATCCGTACTTGTCATTCTGAGGCTTAAAAGCCGAAGAATCTACTCGCATACGGCAACAGATTCTTCACCCTTTGGGTTCAAAATGACAATCTTAAAACCTATTATAGAAACATCTGATTGTACAATTATTAAGATTAGGTAATCATAACACAATAGGTATCATATCAACAAGCCCCAAAAAGTGGTCGTGTATTATTATTTTTTATGGCTTGATAATTTATATGTTTCAGGCTGTTGTTGATTGTCTGGCAAAGGCTTAAACCCAATTTCACCATTTAGTCTGCCATGAAAAAGTGTCAGGAATAACCGTACATTTAATGGCGCTTGGAGTTTGTTTACGGAAAGAGCTTAGATAGCAATGTAGTAAGGCAATGTCTAAGAAAATACAAATTGCACCAACATGATTTTGCGCTATTTTATTGTTCTACAAGCTATTTTTGCATGTATTTGCTATAATTCGTGAAATATGCGGGTTAAGCTTTTTGATTGTAAGCGTAAAATGGAGTGGTTGGAGAGACGATGGGCTTGCGGGGGCAGATTTATAGAATATGATCTTGATGTTTCTATAATAAGTTATCACTTATGTTTCGGGGGGTCTCACCCCGAAACTAATTGCTTACCGCGTAGGTGTTTCGGGGTAAGACACCCCGAAACTGTTAAAGGCGCCTTTAGTGGTTTCGGTTTGAGACAAACCGAAACATCGAGATGGGGACTTTTTACTAGCCTATTATAGTTGAATCAGGAAATAGAGTTGCTTGTTTTTTATACTCGCCTTTACGGACGCTTTCTTAAAATTTGCATTAGAACCCAGAATATCTGTAAGCTGGAAGAATTCCTTTAAAATATTCTTATCCTGTATCAGCTTCAAGACCTCCCTGGACATCAATAAAAAATCATTCTTAGGCGCAGAATCACTTTTACTGCCCACTGGCTCGCTTTTAAGCGGCGTAATGTCATTCATTTGTATTGCATCATTGTCCATATAATAAATTTACCACGTTATGAACAGATTTTCAAATAATCAGCACAAAAAAGGTATGGGGACATTAATTATTTTTAAGGGAATAATCAACTAACCCGAATAATCCAAGCCGGCTTGTTAACAGACGCTGCATTAACCGCCCGGATTATTCAGGCTTAGGCGGTTTCAATCAAAAATAAAAGCTCATCATATTCAACCGGCTGGGCGTTTTTAACCAATATAGAAACGATTTTTCCGTCGTAAGGGGATTCAATTTCGTTCATTAATTTCATAGCCTCTATAATACAAAGCGTTTGTCCCTGCTTAACTATATCGCCTTCTTTTGCAAAGGACGGACTATCAGGACCTGGTGAACGGTAAAAAGTGCCTACCATCGGCGATTTTACGCTTTTTTGATTTTTATTCTCCTGTTCGGCGGGCATAGCTTGAGAAGAATTTTCATTGTATTCCGGTAAAGACACGGAAACAGCTTGCGGAATGGAATAAGGAGGGATAATCTGAGAAA
The DNA here is from genome assembly GCA_024276125.1 of bacterium. GTDB lineage: Bacteria > SZUA-182 > SZUA-182 > SZUA-191 > JAJRXT01 > JAJRXT01. The sequence goes on along the minus strand of JAJRXT010000089.1, from coordinate 10,622 downwards.
TATTGGGGATTGTACTTTTTGCTTGCTCGGTTTTAAGCTTTATCCTAAAATTGGGTTCTTCAATTTCCAATTCATTAATATCATTTTTTTTCATCAAGTTAATCAACTGCTTTATCTTTTTTAGCTCCATGGCTTTATCCTTAAACTAAACTTTTATATAGGCGCGTTGTATTCATTCAAGATGTAAACAATATGGTATTAAGGGCACCACTAAAAGGATATACCCCTAAACCCTTTCAATGTATTCCTTACTACGCGTATCAATACGAATAGTATCTCCTTCATTTATAAATAAGGGTACCTGAACCACGGCGCCTGTTTCTAGTGTGGCCGGTTTTGACGCCCCAGCGCTGGTATCGCCGCGCAATCCCGGGTCAGTTTGGGCTATTTTTATTTCTACAAAAAACGGTAAATCAATACCGATAGATTTTCCCTTATAAAACATCATTGATACGATAATATTCTCAGGCATCAGCTTGCTGGTCTCTCCCAATTGCTCCGCCTGTAAATAAGTTTGTTCATAAGTATCGGTATCCATAAAATAATAAGCGCCGCCGTCGCTATATAAAAATTGCATCCGTTTTTCTTCCACGTCCGCGCTAGGCACTTTTTCACCGGCGCGAAATGTCCTATCCAGTACCCTGCCGGTAGACATGTTTTTGAGCTTGGTACGGACAAACGCTCCGCCTTTACCGGGTTTTACATGCTGGAATTCAATAATGCAGTACGGTTCGTTATTCAGTTCGATTTTTAATCCATTACGGAAATCGCTGGTAGAAAATTGCATACCGATTTTACCTTCCTTAAATAGGTTTTATATGAATAAGTCATTTTACACAAAAAATCTTATAATGCCAATGTAGGCTGAATTATATGTTTTTTTTTAAGTAACTTATAGATTCCTGCCTTAGCAGGAATGACAGCTAAGAAAAGCTTTTTAATATCAGTTTTATAAGCATATATGCTTAAACGCTAATTACAGAGAGTAAGGTTTTTAGGCAAACCGGTCAACACCTCGCAGCCATCATGCGTTATAAGCAGCATATCTTCAATTCGTACGCCGCCCACATTCGGTAAATAAATTCCCGGTTCAACAGTAAATACCATACCTTCAGTCAAAACGGTTTTATCCCGCGGGTTTATGTAGGGAGCCTCATGTACCTCAAGTCCCACGCCATGCCCGCTGCCATGCCCGAAATACTCTCCATAACCGGCTTCAGATATGATCTTACGGGCGATGTTATCCGCGTCTTCGGCTGTCATTTCCGGTTTTATATTCTGTATGGCTTTTTCTTGAGCAATAGCGACGGTATTATAAATTTCTAATTGCCTCTCATCCGGCCTACCCAGCAGTATACTGCGTGATATATCCGAACAATATCCCTTATAGCTTGCTCCAAAATCAATTACAATAAGTTCGCCGCTTAATATTTTTTTATCCGAAGCCGTACCGTGCGGCAGGGCGGAACGCTTGCCCGATGCTACGATTATTTCAAAAGGAAGTATACCGGAGCCTAAGCGTCTTATGGCGAATTCCAGCTCTACAGCCAATTCATTTTCCCTGATTCCCGGTTTTAAATTCCCTATAGTTTCTATAAAAGCAGTCTCCGCCAACATAATAGCCTGTTTTATTTTGTCTATCTCATCCGCATCCTTAACTTGTCTCAGTTTGTTTACAAATTGACGGCAAGGAGTAGTTTTAATCCCTATACCGCAGCATATTTTATATATTTTTTCATAGTTTTTATAGGTTATATTTTCCGCTTCAAATCCCATGCGTTCCGGTTTTAATTCGCTCAGTATTTGTTTTAGATTAGCCAGTGCATTACCTTCGGTTTGAAGTATTATTTTTTTGGTGTCAACCTCCAGTTGAGCTTGAACAGTATACCTAAAATCAGTAATAAGCGTTGTTTGTGCGGAGCTGACCAAAAGCATGGCAGAAGAGCCTGTAAAACCGGTAAGATAATTAATGTTCGGCATCCCGGTTATTAATATTGCATCTATTTTATTTGCAATGAGTTTTTCTTTTAGTTTAATGAGTCTGTTTAATCTATTCAATTTAGGTATCAGTAATCAGTTGTTTTAGGGCGTTTAGACCAAGCAGATAGCTGTTTACTCCAAATCCGCATATCTGGCCGGTGACTACTGCGGCAATCAGCGATTTATGGCGGAATTTTTCCCGCCTATGAATATTTGAAATATGCACCTCTACAGCGGGTAGTTTTACGGCCGCTATGGCATCCCTTATCGCCACGCTGGTATGGGTATATGCGGCGGCATTAATCAGTATCCCTTTGGTATGATTTAAATATGCCTGCTGGATATATTCAACCAGTTCCCCTTCATGATTGGACTGTTTTATATCAAGCTCAAGCCCCAAACCGGCGGCTAGTTCATTTAGTTTTTGGTTTATTTGCTCTAAAGAGAGCGTACCGTAAATATCAGTCTCCCGCCTGCCTAGCAGGTTTAAGTTAGGTCCATGCAATACCAAGATTTGAGGCACAACTTATCCTTAAATTAATAGTTTTATGCGGCTTTGGCGCCGTATGTTTTTATATTTTTTAGCAGTCTTTCTAATTCCAGCAGGATTTTTCTATATTTAAGTCGTTTTCCTGTTCTTAATTGTTCTACTTCGCCTTTTAAATCTGTACATTCGGGATGATAGTTTAAAGTCGCCTGATAGATTTTTATGGCTTTTTCAAGACGTCCCTGCTTCATATAGATTTGACCCAAGAGCCTGCCGGCCAGCAGGTTGTTGGGGGCTTGTTTTATGGCAAATTCCAGATGTTTTAGCGCCTTGGTTAATTTCCCAAGCGACATATAAGCCTGTCCCATTACCACGTGTGCCGGCGGATAATCCTTGTGTACAGCCAGAGCGCCGCTGCAAATCTTTATAGCTTCAGAGAATCTGTTTAGGCGGCAATATGCCTTGGCCAAGGGCAGGAAGGCGAATGAATTGCTGTTTGTTTTCAGGCGATGCTGGTATATAAGGATTTCTTCTTCTTTTTGGCTCTGTAAATTTTTCCGCTGATGATTAAATCTGGAAACCATGATAAGTGTAAGCCTTAAATTAATTTAACCTGATTAATTATAATAAAAGAGGATAACCTGTTATTTTTTATTAGAATCTGTTTTGTTGCTGATGATAACATCTATCCCCCTTTTGTGTCAAGTCAATTGTTGCCCTGTTTGTAGGCCGGTTTTATGCGAAGTAAGTCTGATATGTTCTTGACATTGTTTTTTAACTAAAATATAATTAGTGAAAATTGAATTTTATATACGATTAAATTAGGCGCGTAGCTCAGGGGGAGAGCGCTACCTTGACACGGTAGAAGCCAGGGGTTCAAATCCCCTCGTGCCTACCATATATAAAAGCCGGCTAATATAACAGTTAGCTGGCTTTTTTTGTCTTTTAGGGTAACATGTGTGTTGATGTTTCGGTTTGTCTTGCGCCGAAACCACTGAGGGCGTCTGTAATTGTTTTGGCTTAAGATAAGCCGAAACATCAATGGGTAAGTGATTGTCATTCTTAAGCGAAGAATATACTTTAATACAACAGGTGGTCGGCTTAGGGTGAGCGTGGTAAACTCAAGATAACAGAGGCAGTATGCTGCCAAGACTATAATGGTAGTCGGGGTCGTTGCCGAGCGCGACGTCTAAATGTAGTTTGTATGTTTCGGTATGTCTCATGCCGAGATATAATTGCTTACCGTTAGATGTTTCGGGGTGAGACGCCCCCGAAACATAGCATGATCCCGGGTACTGTTATATACAGGATACACGCTGCACACTTTTAACAGCCAAGGAGGCATGAGTATGTATTTTAGGCGTTTCATAGCAGGGCTTACAGCGGTATGGCTTATAGCGGTTATGCCGGCGTTATCCGGCGGCAAGGCATATGCTGCTGATGTATGCGGGCAGATATCCAGTAATACCATTTGGGATATTACCGGTAGTCCATATATCATAAAATGCGGAATAATCATACAACAGGGAGTTACTCTTACCATAGAGCCGGGAGTACAGGTTAAATTTGACGGAGAATATTCCATACAAGTAGACGGTATATTAAATGCCCAGGGTACAGCCGGCAATATGATTAGCTTTACCTCTAATAAAGCAATACCCAGTTCGCAGGATTGGGGGAATATACACTTCACTAATACAGGCGACGGTATACTGGAGTATTGTAAAATAGAATATGGCGGCCGCGGCGATAAAAGCTCCGTATATATTGATTCTTCAGCGCCGGTGATTAACCGCTGTACTATTACCAATTGTGAGGGTGGAATTTATGCCTATTATGCCAATAACCTGCAAATTACCAATAATACGATTACGAATAATTCCTCTTTTTATAAGGGTGGAATTTTTTCAGACTATGGCAGCTTAACCATATCCGGTAATACTATATCCGGTAATTCCACCTCATCTTCCGGCGGGGGAATTCGTTCATATTATGGTATTGTAAGCATATCAGGCAATACTATTACCAGCAATTCCGCATCTGGTAACGGCGGTGGAATTTTTGCTGATCATTCCGATGTAACCATAACCAATAATATTATTACCAGCAATTCCGCATCCGGTAACGGCGGGGCAATATCTTCTTCTTCCGGTGCGCTAATCATATCCGGTAACAGGATTAACGGAAATTTAACTTCCGGTACTGGCGGGGCAATATCTTCTTCTTCCGGTACGCTAACCATATCCGGTAATAATATATCCGGTAATTCGGCATCTGATGACGGCGGCGGGATTCGTTTATATTATAGCGGCGTAATCATATCCGGTAATAATATATATAGCAATTCTTCTTATTCCGGCGCGGGCATCTCTTCTGTTTATGGCAGTGTAACCATATCTGGTAATGCGATTAGTAATAATTCTTCATCTGATGACGGCGGCGGGATTCGTTGTTGGTCTGGTACAGTTACTATATCCGGCAACACTATTAGTAACAATTCTACTGTCGATATCGGGGGCGCAATCTTTACCACGGCTTCTGGTGCAATTATTGATAATATACTTCAAAACAATCAAGCAGGAATTTGCGGCGGAATATATCTAGGCGCCGGTTTACCGGTAATTAATAATAATTGTCTGATGAATATTGGGCGATATGAGCTTTACAATAATACCGCCAATGTTATTGATGCTACCGGTAATTACTGGAATACTACTGACCAAATAGAAATTACGGATAAAATTTATGACTGGAACAATAACATCGACAAAGGTTTGGTGGCTTTTGCTCCATGGCGGGGCGCCTGTGGGATGGGTACGCTAATACCTGTGGCTGGTTTTATGGCTGATAATACTGATGTTATCCCTGGTGATACTGTGACTTTTACTGATTTATCCTGCGGCGATGTTGCCTTATGGCGCTGGAATTTTGGCGACGGTCAGGTAAGCCGCCAGCAGAATCCAACTCATAGCTATAATGGGGCTGGAGAGTATACTGTCTCACTTACCGTAGGCGGCCCCGGTAGCACGACGGATACTATAACCCTAACTGACTATATTAAAGTCTACGATCCGGTCAGTTTGGATATAACCTTAAATCAGGCCGTCTTTACTACCGGCGACACCATAACCGCTGATTATGCGCTTACCAATGACAGCCCGAATACTGTTCAGGTTGAGCTGAAATTATGGCAGATACTCCCCAGTAAACGTAAAGACCCCTTGCAGCAGCCGCATACTAGAAAAATACTAGCGCCGCATGAAACAATTACAGAACAGTTCTACAACTACACCTTTACCGGCAGCGAACCGGCGGGAGATTACAAAATAGGCGGAATGGCGGAAGACCCTATTTTGGGTGCAGACTATCAAGGCGATAGAGCGCTGTTTAGCTTTGCTCCGTAGGTTTGTATTTGGTATGTTTTATGTTTCGGGGTGTCCCACCCCGAAACACCTAGCGGTGAGCATTGGTTTCGGGGTGAGACATCCTTAAACATACGAACCATGGGGCGCAGCCTCGCCATAAAACTGGAGAGGATAAGCCCATAGCCTACAGTAAGTCTACAGCTTGGCATGTTTAGCAATATCCAAATTAGTCAGCCAGCCGATAAGCGGTTCATTTCTTGTTCCGTTCTGGGTTACAAATACGTCAAGGCAATTCGGTGTTTTTTCCATTTCACTTTTGGCGTCAGCTAAGGTAGAATCCTGGTCCACTATTACAAAGCCGGCCTCAAATATTTCTTTGGTCTGCCTATCCTGCGTTAATAAATCCTGTAAGCTCAATTTTTTTAAGTCATTATCGGAAATGGCCTTCTGCGTCAGATATCGATCGATCATGCTTCTGTGAATCATATAAACAGGCTGTCCGTTTTCATTTAAAACAGGCAGGCGGTTTCTTCCGTTTTTTACCAACAAAGTTAATATATCATCTACCAATTTTATTTTATCAGCCGGTATAGCCGGAGTAATGCTTAGATACAGCATACTGTTTTTGTTTCTCATCTTTGTTCTTACTGAAAGAGATGCAAGCTTTTCCATCGGTGATATTTTATCTACCATAGCCTGAACGCTGCGGCTGGCGGCTTCAAAGTTTTCTTTAGAAAAATAAAAGGCCAAAATGGTCCCCACCCAGGCGGCAAATAAGGGAAGTATTGCTCCAAAAATATATTCTGCTGTTTTAGTATCCTTAGCTTTGTAAATAATAAGCGTGGATAGAACAAAAACGCCCACAATTGAAGCCAAAAGCACAATATAAGCTATTTTACTCCTATCATCACGATGACTGCCGGCAGAATAAGACTTTTTCTCCTTATTTAACATTTTATGTTCCCCTTTTATACGTTAATCAGCCACATCTAATGTATTTATGTAATAAATGCAATTCTATTACCAAACAAGTAAACGGATGTTTTGATTTAGGGGGTAAGTAAAAATAATAAAACAAGCGGACACTATGTCCCCATATAACTTTATTGGTATAATGTTTGGGGCGCCACTGCCATAATAATGACATCACTGCCAGAACATTTAAGTGTTTATTACAAGCTTTATTCAGGTAACAAGTTGAAATAGCGTGATATTATGTTAAGGCATGGAATTTGCTTGTTGTCAATAACATTAGAGCCATTCTTGTAAATCAAATTAATTCAGAAATAAAAGAGGATTATTAAATGAAAAAAAGAAAAATAGCCAAGGCTGTTGTTATCGTAATGGTAATACTTATGGGAGGAATGACTGCTTGCGGAGGAGGGGAACCCAAAAAGGTTGAGAATAAAATGGAAAAAATGAAACCAAAAAATGAAGACAGGTTAAATACCTTAATGGCCAGAGCCTGGGATAACCTAACCTTTATGATGTATGGTTTTATGAATTATGATGCTAGTAAAATTGAGGTATCATCAAAAAATCTGGTTGAAATGAGTCCGTTAATGGCCCAAAGAATCGGGCCGCAACATAGAAAATATAAAGCTCAATGGAATGACCAATGCGACCGTCAGCAGCAACTTGCAGCTAATATAGAACAACAATTTGCATCGCAAAATTTTGAGGAAGCTATAAAAAGCTTTGGCGATTTACTTGCAGTTTGCATGGACTGCCATAAGATATACCGCAAGCATCTGTTTTCCGAAGAATAAAAAAGACTGATATAAGCGCTTGTTGATTTTATTAAGCTGAAGGGGCGGCTGTGTGGGATTGTGACCCTACCTGTCAATACTGTTAACTTAAGGAAATGGTTATTTTGAATGTAACGTAAGTAGAATGAAGAATCTTCTCGCTATTTTCGGGGGAGATTCTTCGGTCTTAAGAATGACATATGCAGAAATTTAAAAATGTAGGGTGGAACAAGCCCATATTAAAAATGAGCTTCGTGTAACATGAGTTTAAAAGGTAAATTATATTCTGAAGTAAGCGTCAGCGCAACGAAGAATCTAATTAGCCCTTTCACTTACATTCAGAGTGAGAACCCAAGATGTTCTAAGATTCCTTAACAAACTCCCCTGAAGCTTAGACGATGAATAGCTGTTGCGCCGTGTTCCCGCAGGGCGGCTAAATGGGCTTTTGTGCCGTATCCTTTGTGCCTCTCAAAGCTGTACAGCGGATAACGCTTAGCCAGCATACACATCAAATCATCACGAATAACTTTGGCCATAATAGATGCAGCCGCAATTGATGCGCTTTTATTATCCCCCTTTGTTATTGCCATATAGGGAATATCTATATCGGTTAATTTAACCGCATCTATCAATAAATAATCCGGGGCGGGGGTAAGATGCCTGACTGCCTGTTTCATGGCCAGATGCGTAGCCTGCAAGATATTTATCTTATCTATAATTTTTTCACTAACAGCCGCAATACCGATAGACAGCGCTTTATCCTTTATCTGATAAAAAAAATTCCGCCGTTGTGCGGCGCTTAATTTTTTAGAGTCTTTTATCCCCGGGATATCGGGCTGTTTAGGCAGGATAACTGCGGCCGCAACAACAGGTCCGGCCAGCGGTCCGCGCCCCACCTCATCTACTCCCGCAATTAAATTATGCCCTAAAAGACGAACACGGGACTCAAAATGCAACAAATTGTTTTCAGATGATTTATGTTCAGCCATATTTTTTAGCCTGTCATTGCCAGGCCGGAAGCCGAAGAATCTGCCTGCATACGTAGGCAGATTCTTTACTCCACACCGTTTCGTTGGCAATGACAATTTCCTTATGGAGCTTATCCCCCCCTTAATTCTTGGGCGCAGAGTCACGCCGGCAGCTTATCTAAGCCCCAATTCCTTAATACGAGCCGCTTTACCGCGTCTTTTTCTTAAATAATACAAGCGCGCACGTCGGACTTTTCCCCTTCTTTTTACCTCAATTTTATCTATAATCGGCGAATGCAGGGGGAAAATACGCTCCACTCCCACGCCATAAGAAATCTTTCTTACAGTAAAGCAGGCTCTGTTTGCTCCCCTGGTTTTACGAATTACAGCGCCTTCAAAAACCTGTATACGGGTTTTTTCGCCTTCAGTAATCTTAACATGCACCCTAACCGTATCCCCTGATCTAAATTCAGGGATATCATCTTTGAGTTGACGTTGTTCAATCAACCTCATTACATTCATAATCCAATTATCCTATAATATTTTGTAATAAAATTTTATCATCATCAGAAAGCTTTAAATTATTCAATAAATCAGGCCGCCGCAAGTAAGTTCTCTTTAGCGCTTGATAATGCCGCCATTGGTTGATTTTTTCGTGATGGCCGGATAATAATATTTCAGGCACCTTCATTTTATTATATTCAGCGGGTCTGGTATAATGCGGGTAATCCAACAGCCCTTCCGAAAAGGAATCTGCCTGAGCCGAATCATCATCACCCAATACGCCGGAAATAAGCCGCGCCACCGCATCCAAAATAACCAAAGCAGGCAGTTCTCCGCCGGTTAAAACATAATCTCCAATAGAAATCTCATCAGTAACCAGCCCTTGCGCCACTCGTTCGTCAATTCCTTCATAGCGTCCGCAAATAATGATCAACTGTTCATGCTGCGACAGCTCTTGGGCGGTTTTTTGATTAAACGGCTTCCCCTGCGGCGTACTTAAGATAATTCTTTTATCTTTTATTTTAATAGATTCTTTATTAATTTGTTCTACAGCTCTAAAAACAGGCTCTGGCTTTAAAACCATACCAGGCCCTCCCCCATAGGGGGTATCATCTACTTGATGATGCTTGTTAAAGCTGAAATCCCTTAAATTATGTATTATTAACGAAACTAAACCCTTAGTCTGTGCCCGGGAAAGTATGCTTGTATTAATATATGGTTCAAAAACTTCAGGAAATATGGTTACTATATCACAACGCATATAATTATTCTACCCGAATAATTCATTTTATCAAACCGTAGGAAAGGGGGTTTATCCCCACTGCCATTAAGTTAAGTTTTATACTACAATAAAAAGCTCTTTTTTGTCTGTCATTCTGAGGCTGGAAGCCGAAGAATCTACTCGCATATGGGAGTAGATTCTTCATTCTGCTTACGCTTCATTCAGAATGACAAATAATACGCGAGCAGATTCTTCGGCCTTAAGAATAACAGACTAAAAAAAGACTTTTTAGTGTCAACGTATCTTAAGTCAACAGTATTGCCGAATCATCGGGCTTAGGACAAGCCGCCGCCTCTACATCAAATTGTTCGGGCTAATCCAGCAACCCTGCTAAATCTTTAAGCAACATATACCCTTGCGGCAAATTAATTTATTTAATGGCCTGCTTTACGGCCGGTATTAAAAATTCGCGTTCATTATTGACTACTACATACACATCATTGGCTGCTGTATGCAAAATACTATCTATTTTGCCCAGATATTGCCGCCCTGCCGTATATACTTTAAGACCAATCAGTTCAAATTCATAATATGTATCTTCAGGCAACCGTGGAAGCCGGCTTTCGGGAATACCAAGTTCTGCCCCAACTATTTTTTGAGCCTGGCTGATTGTATCACAGCCGGCTAATTTTAATATAGCATATTTTGTATGATAACGGATTTTTTGGATATTATAGACGGCAGGCGGGATATTTGGGGTAATTACCCAAACTTCTTTTAACAGATTAAATCGCTCGGGGTCTTTAGCTAAAGGCAGCGCCCTTATTTCACCTTTATTGCCTTGATAGC